>JADFYC010000502.1 GCA_015233295.1 Deltaproteobacteria bacterium
GGTGACCCTCAATGGTTTTTGCCAGGGCGGATTTGTGGCTGTGGCCGACCTCCTGTCTGGAGAACTCGATGGGCTGGTTGACGCCCTGATCACCTGCGTCTCACCCATGGACGGAACCCGGAGCATTGCCTTAGTCGAATACCTGGGGCATCTGCCGGCCCGATTCCGGGACCTGGGCTACGCCACGAAAACCTTGCCTAACGGCAATCAGGTGGTGGACGGAAAGGTCATGAGCTGGGTCTATAAGCTGAAAAGTATGGACAAGGAAGCTCCAGTATTTACTTTCTTCCGGGATCTGAAGATGTTTGATCTTCCGGATTGCGAGAAGGTCCAGGTCAACAAAACAGCCGCAGCCATTAACTACTGGCTGACCTATGATCGCAATGATCTGCCGGTGTCCATCACCAAGATGAGTTTTGATTCCTATACCATTCCGGTGACTAAAGACGGCACGCTCCCGATCCGGCTATTCAACCGTCCGCTTAACTTCAAACGGCTGGCCGAGAAAGGCGTCAAGTGGCTGATTTGCTGTGCCGACAAAGATGATCTGGTGGACCAGGCCTCGGCTTTGGCCCCACTGGACTTCGTGGAGGCTGAAGTAAGCGTTTTCCCTAAAGGGCACGGCGCCATCGCCACGTCTTGGTCTGATCCGGATACCTCGTGCTCCCTAAACAAAACATTTGGGGGCAATTGTCGGGGACCGGTCGTCTTTCAGTTGGATTTGGAAAGAAGGCTGGATGCCGAAGCCAAGGCGGCCATTATACCTGACCCTGAATCCGACACGACGTATCAACTAGATAACCGGCCTCAAGAAGTGGCGGTTGCGGCAGCTCCGGCTATGAAACCAATGCCCACCGGGCCAACTGCAGTGGACCAGGCCGAAGAACCCAAAGCCGGTTCACCGGTCCCGCTGGTCAATCGAATAGATAACCAGATAACTATCCGGATGGAGTACCAAATAGATAATCCGCCCCAAGAGGCGACAGTTGCGGCAGCCCCGACTGTGGAACCAATCCCCACCTGGCCGATTGCAGTAGGACCCGACGAGGAGCCTGGAGTCTCCTGCGCCATTGCCCCACCGGATGACGCCATGGCAACCAAATCTTCCGGGCCCCAACCCAGTGGCAAACCAGGCAAAGACAAGTCGGCCAGGGCCAAATCCGGCAAGTAGGTCTCGGTCCCTGATCAGGCGCGGCTCAAGGCCGCATCCGACAACGGTCATAACCTGCATTTTTTTTGAGATTATGGAGTTGCTGGTTGCCCGTTGCTGGTTGCTCGTTACTGGTCAATGGTTGTCTTGAACGAGCAAGAAGCAACATGCAGCCGGCAACATCTGATGAGTACCCTATAAGGAGAGGCAAAAAGAAATGTCCGAAGAAATGGAACTTACCCAGGTAGACACACCGGGCGACGCACTACCGTCTCAGACGGAAAAGAAAGTCATCCTGCACGATATCTCCGCCCTGGGCACCTTTGGGAGCAATCCTGAAAAAGTGTCCACCACACCCGGCGTAGAGCATCCTGTAAACTGGCTTTTCGGGTTCAACATGGAAGAGTATCACGCCAAGAGCTTCATGATGTGGTCTCCCTTCATCCCCTTTGATTGGAAGCAACCCGACCTGACTGCATTGGCCAGCCTGTGGGACCCGTTCAAACTGATGGAAGCCAATCCCTTCTTTAGCAACAAAACCATGGATATGGCCAAGCTCTTCCCGGTCATGGAACCAGCCAAGATGTGGGACCATTGCCTGACCATGTTCCAGGCCGGCCTGGATATGCTGGCCGAACCGCTTAAGTCAAAAGCCGAAAAGAAGTAATCGGTTCACCAGTCAGGACCATGAATAGACCAGGGCGGCCACGCGAAGTGACCGCCCTGTTTTTTGTTGCAGCTACGTGCTGAAATTTTGATTGTTTTTTACTTTTTCCATTTTGGTGAGAGTCATTTGGGGTGGGTGCGCCTTATTCGTAGGCTTCGTCGTGGTGTTTAAATGAATTAAAGACAACTATCCTGTTTTATTCGTCTATTTCAAAAATCAAGACAAAGCTTCCGATATGAACTCGGCATCGTTTTCAAAGCCTCCATGAAAAAATAAAAAATCTATAGATAGGTTATCAGAAACACATCAAAAAATCAACAAAATGATTTTGCTTTACGGAAAATCATCCCTTTTCATTATTTGAAACTTACATTTCGCAGGTGCTGGATGAAGACGTGATATTTTCCTCCTCGAAATGTCCCTACATTTTGTCAAAATTAATTTGTTGAATTTGTGCCCAAAAACGGTTATTCTGGGCTGAATAACGCTCCGTAAGCGAACGGCGGATACCGGAGCTGAACCTGGAAGAAGCCGGTCGGGAAGCCGGGCCGGCCGGAACATCCTTAAGATCACCACACATTAGGTGAGGCAGCTTCCAAACCATTATTGATAGCTGTCTTCACGGATAAGGTGGGCATAATGAATACGGGATTGGAGGCCATCAGGCCGGAATCACTGCGGTGTGAGATTATCACCATCGGGAGTGAGCTGCTGTTGGGGCAGATCGTTGACACCAACACCGTTTACCTGGCCAAGGAACTGGGCCGCATCGGGCTGGCCGTGGGATTTCGGACG
>JADFYC010000503.1 GCA_015233295.1 Deltaproteobacteria bacterium
CCAATTGCTGCCTTTATCCGAGTCAAAAGGTCAACATCGGGTTGGGCGGTGGTTGGTGATATGTCAGCCTTATCCGGCATCATATCATGGAATTCTTCCCACAAGAATTGTCTGAAAACCGGAACCGCTTCCGGCCGGATCTGATCCCACCATCGATATAAAAGTTCTTGTTCCGTCTTCTCCAGGAGTTCTGGTGGAAACCTATGCCCAGAAACGGTAGAATTACCGAATGATCTGTAATAGGCGGTGACCTTGGGCACGTAACAAAAATTTACCAGCCTGGATAGCTTGACCAGATACTCCCAGTCTTCAAATACGACCAGGGTTTCATCCAATAAACCGACCTCGGCCGCAAGGGACGATTTCCACAATATGCCGATAAATGGTATATAATTTTGCAGCAGTAAAAGCCGCCGGTCAAAAGGCCGACCAAACACCTTAACCCGGCCGGTCCTATCAACCCGGCCCTCAGCAGTCAAGGACAAGTGGATCACTTTGCCGTAGACCACTCCCACTGCCGGATCGCCGGTGGCCGCCATCAGCACCTGGATGGCCCCTCGATCAAGGATGTCATCGTCATCCAAAAAACCGATCCATTCACCGCTAGCCGTCCGAAGTCCGGTATTTGCGGCACCCGACCGACCTAGATTCCGCCCATGAACGGCGTATCTTATGTTTTCCAGGCCCCGGCCATACCTGCTTATTAAGTCTTCGACGTCACAGCCGCCATCATTAACCACCACCAGTTCTATCGGCCGATATGTCTGAGCGGCCACGCTCCGGACGGCTTCAATGAGCAATTCAGGACGGTCCTTCGTCCGAATAATAATCGACACCAGAGAATTCATAACGTTGCTGTTTCAGGTTGCGTTGCCGGTTGCCTGCCGCCTATTGCCGGTTCAGAACAACCAGGGCCGGGGAATCAGCCCCTCCATAATATTCAAATATACAACTCCCGGTCGTCCGAGGCAGACAAAACCACGTTAGACATTCCACCTAATCCCAGGCTGATAACACCAAGAGCAACCACCGTCAACCACATCTTCTAAAAAGTCTCGTCGCGTTCATCCGCAGATACCCCCTGAATAAGATATTTATTGTATGATAATGTTATGTTAGTTCCAGGATACAGATCGGTGTTTCAACGTGGTGAATTTGCCGTCATCTAAAACGGCATCAGGTGTGGATTAAAGAAAGGATCTCTTTTTATCGCCTGGCCCCACCTGTCCCGCATATACTCCTTCTCATCTACCTTGTCCGGCACGTGCCCCCGGCTCTTGGATTCATGGTGTATGAGACAAGCGTAAGGAGTGTAAACAATCCAGTATCCGGCTTTGCCCAGGCGAAGGCAGTAGTCCACGTCTTGGAAAGCCGTCCCCAGTTTTTCTTCAAACCCGCCGAAGCCTTTAAAGAGGGCTTTACGGGTCATTAAACAGGCGCCGGTCACCGCACTGTAGTTCCGGATGACATTCAGGTAGCCGTTATAACCTGGACTATCCCCAGGGAGACCTTGATAAACATGCCCGGCTACACCGTTATGGCTCAAACCCAAGACTACCCCGGCATGCTGCACCGTCCTATCCGAGTATAAAAGTTTTGCCCCGGTCGCCCCCACTTCAGGCCGGCAGGCGTGCTCCAATAACGCAGTAAGCCAATAGGACGATATAATCTCAATGTCGTTATTTAAAAATAGGAGAAAATCACCGTTGGCTTGGCCGGCGCCCAGATTGTTTATCTTCGAATAGTTAAACGGCAAATCATAGGATATAATCCGATGGGGTAGCCTGGCCAAATATTCTTTGGTCTGGGCATCACTCCCGTTATCCATTATGATTATTTCATAATTATCGTATTCAGTCTTCTGGGTCAAGGTAGTTAGACATTTGTCGAGTAAATCGGCCTTGTTCTTGGTGGGAATGATTATCGATACCAGTGGGCGACCGGGAATCCGGCGGGTCACCCGAAAAAAATTAAAAAATTGTCCTACGGTTACTTTTCCCGGGATGTTTCTCCGAGCCAGGGCATCGGTCAGGGCTTTTATAGACGCGCTGTTGGTTTCTTCCACGGCCTGCTCCTGGGCGGAGATTGAGCCGCTATGCTTGCGCCAATGGTACAATACCTTCGGGATATGGTGAATTCGGTCTGTTTTCTCAGTGAACCGGAGCACCAGGTCGTAGTCCTGGCTGATCTTAAACTCAGAGCGAAAGCCGCCGATCTGGTCGAGAATACTCTTTCTAAAGACCCCCAAATGGACGGTGTACATAGTAGACAGAATAAGGTCTGGAGACCAATCGGGTTTAAAGAAGGTTTCGATAGCTTCACCGTCTTCATTTATCTTGACCTCATCGGTATAGATCATATCGGCGTGGCGATGCTTTTGCAAATAATAGGCCAGTTCAAATAAGGCCAGCGGTGGAAGTTCGTCATCGTGGTCCATTAAGCAGATGAACTCCATAGTGGCCAGAGCAATGGCCCGATTCGACGCTTCGGCGACGCCCAAATTCTTTTCGGACCGGCCCACTTTTATTCGGTTGTCCCTTTCCGCGTACCTGGAGACGACGTCATAGACATGCGACTTAGTCGAGGCATCGTCAAAAACAATAAGTTCCCA
>JADFYC010000504.1:0-2080 GCA_015233295.1 Deltaproteobacteria bacterium
GGCAAGAACGAGATTATCCCGGCTGTCATGCCCTGCCGCGATCCCAAATGCGAGATTTGTAACTCCGGCCGCGGCAACAGGTGCCTCAATCAGAAGATGCCCGGCAACAGCCTGGGACATTTGGGCGGCTTCTCCTCCCATATCGTTGTTCCGGCCGCCGACTTATGCGTCATTAATGATCTCAAAGGCCTCCCGCTGTCCCATTATGCCGTTGTCGCCGATGCCGGAACCACTCCCTATCAAGCGGCCATGCGGGCCGACGTCAAGCCGGGCGACCTGGTCATCGTCACCGGCGTCACCGGAGGCGTCGGGGTTTACATGGGTCAAGTGGCCAAGGCTTTAGGGGCCAAGGCGGTGGTGGGTATCGCCCGGAATGAAGAAAAACTAAAGAGGGCCTTGAATTACGGTGTTGATTTTGTCATCAACTCCCAAGACAAGGACATCAAAGCCATTAAGGAAGAATTCAAAGGCATCTGCAAGGCCAATGGATTGCCCAACAACTACGGTTGGAAGATCTTCGAATGCACCGGCACCGCGGCGGGTCAAGATATTGGTCTGAACATGCTGTCCTTTGTGGGCAAGCTGGTCATAGTCGGTTTCGGTATGCAAAAGAATGAGTATTCCATGTCTCGTCTGATGGCTTTTGACGCGGACATCATCGGCACCTGGGGCTGCTTGCCGGAATACTATCCCAAGGTCCTGGAGCTGGTCCAGGCGGGCAAGATAGCCATCGAGCCGTTCCTGGAGACCAGACCCATGAGCCAGATCAAGCAGGCCTTTGCTGACGCCCACAGCGGCAAACTGACTCAGCGGATCGTGCTGGAACCCGATTTCTAAAATGTTGTTCTTTTAATTAAACTTTTGCTAATTAAGGAGGTTAGGATATGGCATTGGAATGGTTACCCCGTGACGCAGAACTCAAGAATCACGCCCTGTTTGGAACCGAACATTGGGGGACCCAGGCGCCCTGCACTATTTACGAAAAAAGACCCATCAAGGACCCCTCCGGCAAGGTGGTGGAAGGTCTTTTCAGCGCCTGGATTATCTTGAATAACCCCAATCAGTACAACTCCTATACCACGGAAATGGTCAAGGGCGTCATTGCCGGTTTTACCGCGGCTTCGTCCGACCGCAGCGTGGTAGCTGTCGTTTTCACCGCAACGGGTGATAAGAGCTTCTGCACCGGTGGCAACACCAAGGAATACTCCGAGTACTATAGCCGCCGGAACAATGAATACGGCGAGTATATGGATTTGTTTAACGGGATGGTCGACGCCATTCTCAATTGCAAGAAACCGGTTCTCTGCCGGGTCAACGGGATGAGAGTGGCCGGCGGTCAGGAAATCGGTATGGCCTGCGACCTGGCCATTTCCTCGGATTTGGCTATCTTTGGCCAGGCCGGACCGCGGCACGGGTCCGCCCCCGACGGCGGCTCCTCCGACTTCCTGCCCTGGTTCCTATCCATGGAAGACGCCATGTGGAATTGCGTCTCCTGCGAGATGTGGTCGGCCTACAAGATGAAAGCCAAGAATTTGATCAGCAAGGCTGTTCCGGTGTTGAAAAAAGACGGCAAATTCATCCGCAACCCCTTGATCATCACCGATAATTACGTGGAAGACGGCGAGATCGTTTACGGTGAGTATAAGAAAGGCGACAGCCTGAAAGCCGCCAAAGATATGATGAAAGATCTGCCCACCGACTTCGAACTCTTAGACAAAGAAGTGGACCGCGTCCTGTGGACTTTCACCAACCTTTTCCCCGGCTGCTTGATCAAATCCGTTGATGGCATTCGCGCCAAAAAGAAATTCTTCTGGGATCAGATGAAACTGCCCAATAGACATTGGCTGGCCGCCAACATGTCCGTGGAAGCTTTCCTGGGCTTCACCGCCTTCAACACCAAGAAGATCACTGGCAAAGACGTTATCGATTTCATCAAGTTCCGTCAGTTGGTCGCCCAAGGCGCCCTGATGGATGAGAAGGTCTTCGAGGAAGTCCTGGGCAAGCCCCAGAAGTAGTCACCGGTGTGTCATAAACTGAAATTCAGAAATTAAAGAGGGGGGGGCCGTATGGTTCCCCTCTT
>JADFYC010000504.1:2101-2602 GCA_015233295.1 Deltaproteobacteria bacterium
TAGCTATGATTACCCTGATTGACTGCCGGCCGTGGTCATGTCTCCGCACTACCGGCCTAATCAATCAACTAATCTGTGAAATCAAATTAATCAGCGACATCACAGTTCAAAAATCGACCGGGTATGAACTCCCCCGCCAACGCCATCGTCAATCTGCCCGTGTTTGAACTCTGATTACTCTGATTGGCTATGATTACCCTGATTGACTGCCGGCTATGTCTCCTCACTGCCGGCCTAATAATCAACAAATCAGTGAAATCAAATTAATCTGCGAAATCATAGTTCAGAAATTTGTAACGCGGGTCATATTTAATCTTGACAACGGAATCCTGATATTATAACGTCTAGGATATTTCCCCGATGTTTGCCTCACTCTACCTCATCTTGGCGAGATATAAAATGAATCCCTTCCCCAATAAGGCGAGATATAAAATGAATCCCTTCCCCAATAATTATAGCATAATTTTCATTCTAAAAATAGCCCCCCCCACGTTTTTTTAA
>JADFYC010000505.1 GCA_015233295.1 Deltaproteobacteria bacterium
TGGGATTATATCAATTCCCAATAATCAAACTTTGGAAATGGGGGCGGACCGATTCTATTCACATTTTGTAGAAGAGCTGGGGCTCACTAGTTTTCAAATCAACACACCGTTCCCAGGGGGGGCACCCTCAACGGTGAAACAGGGTTACCCCTTGGACGTCAATCATCTCAGCAAGTTTATGGTGGATTTGGCCGGCATCTGGATTGACCGGGGTCGGCCCAATGGAGTCAGGGTCGGTCCCTTTGACAAGCTCTTGGACTATTTCCTCTACGGAAATAAAGACCTGCTCTGCATCTGGCGGGATAACTGTATTAATGAGTTCGTGTGTATTGACCCCCGCGGTCACGTCGCCCAGTGCGACTGTTGGGTCACCAGCTATCCGGAATTCCGCTTCGGCAACATATTTGATTGCGGCAACTTATCTGATTTGCTGCGGAACAGCCAGGCCCGCCGACGCCTCCAGGCCAGACCGGGCCTCTTGGTTCAAGGCGAAGATTGTCTTGATTGCCTGTATCTGACCTTGTGCCACGGTGGGTGCCCGGTAAGAGCATACACCGCTACCGGCGACCTCTACCGGAAAGATCCTTATTGCAATTTATACAAAACGCTCTTCACGGCTATGGAAGAAGCGGCGGCCAACTTAGGTATCTCCAGGCCCGAATCTTGCACCACCCAACGAATGTGAGATGCGGCCGCCCATCATCCCTTCCAGTTGAAAGAATCGGACCCAAATCGTACGCCGGCCCGTTGACTCTATTTCTTTTTTTTCTCTTCTCCCGGTTTAGACTTGTCCCCGAAAGCATCGAAGACGGATTTAAGAGGCGACAGCCCAACCATGGTTTTCTGCGCCAGGCTGGTCAGGTCCACGCCCATGTCCAACCATTTCCGGAATTGTTCGTCAAGGGTCGTTTTGAACATCAAATAGCTCCGGATCGTCTGGTGAAGATACTTATCAAAAAACTCGGCCAGCACACTTTCCCCATGCTGGATGACCAGGTGGAGCAACGGCACCGGGAGAAGAATGTTCTTTTTTCTGGCTTCTTCTAAGACAATCTGAGTCAGGATAAACGCAGTCACGTCTTCCCTGGTCTTGGCATCGACGACCTCCACTTGCCGGCCCTTCTTAATCGCCTGACAAATATCATCCAGGGTGACGTAAGCGCTCTTTTCAGTGTCATAGAGTCGCCGGTTGGAATACTTTTTAACCAACAGCCTGTCTTCGGGCATAATTTTTTTCCTGGAGATGTCTCACCGCCACTTCGGTTGCCGTCAAACCTGCCGTAGAAATTTATCTCCTGCGGGACAAGTCGTTTGGGGAATCCACCTCGCCGGGTAAGAGCCTTACCCCGAAAGCGAAGATGGCGTCTTGCGTTATATTTTTATCTTGTTATATCAATATAATAAAACAATAATTTTGCACTGCAACATTTTTTCCTTTGACAACCGGGGGAATCCGTATTATCTTTGAACCATTCGTACTAAGCAAATCGCATACCCGGTGGCTGGGCCAGGGGCCGGCTTCTTATCCCCCGATGCTTTCCCACGATTCTCTGCCCGGGCGCCCACCGCAACTCCTCACAGCTTCATCGGGTTTGTTACCCCAAGCACAGCTCGACCCGGGACCGACACCCGGTAACCGACCACATAAACATATCGGAGGTATTAATATCATGGATCCCCAACAATTTGCAAAACAAATGATTGAATTTGAGAAGGCCACCCTTGACAACACCTTTAACGCCATGTCCATGGTCCAAGACCAGATGGAAAAAATGACCAACCTGATGATGGACCAGGCCGCCTGGATTCCCCAAGAAGGAAAAAAAGTCGTAAATGATTATCTGGCGACTTGTAGAAAAACAAGTTCCGATTTCAAAACGATGATGACTGATGGTTTTAACCAGATCCAGAGCTGTTTTTGCAAAAGCGAATGACAGCCGAGCCGGATGCCCATAACTTGATTAACTTATTGATAGTTGTCAGTACATCCCATTTTGACGCCCCTTAAGTAAAACACCGCAGAAGGAGAAGCTATGGAACCCCAAAAAATGTTACAACAGATGATCAACTTCAACAAGTATATGTTTGACAACACTTTCAACAGCATCACCATGTTCCAGGAACAGATGGAAAAAATGAGCAACATGTTTCTCGATCAGGCCACCGGGATGCCCGAAGAAGGGAAAAAAGCCGTTACGGAATGGGTTAAGTCATATAAAACGGCCCGCGATGACTTCAAAAAAGTAGTGGAAGACAACTTCAAAAAAATGGAAGAATTCTTTGCCGCTGACAAATTTAAATAAGACGTTGATTGCCCGGCCGGCAGGAACGACTAAAGACCGCTGAGGACGCCGCGGAAAGCCGCGGTTTACCCTCCCCGGAGGCCCTCAACCGGAAAAAAAATGCACCGCCGAGGAGGCTTACGGTCTATAGTCGTCGGACATGGCGCTTTATTCAGGTGGGTTAATGCCGAAATAGAGCGCCATACCTTTGTAAATCAGCCATATCTTCAATATCTCGTTTCGCCGGGAAATATTAGTATTAGGGAATAATAGATAAATTATAATAAGATGAGTACCCGACACGGCG
>JADFYC010000506.1 GCA_015233295.1 Deltaproteobacteria bacterium
ACAACGCAGAAAGGAGCGCGCCATGGACGAGTTCAAAAAAATTCTTTTTCCCGTTGATCTTTCTGAATCTTCCGCCAAAATAGTGCCGTACGTGTTAATGACGGCGAAGCAATTCGAAGCCGAAATCCACCTTCTGTTTGTGGCCCGGGTGTTGGAATACTTTAGAGGTATCTATGTCCCGCAACCGTCCATCACTAAGTTCCAGTCGGAGATCGTCGGCGGAGCAAAAACGCGGTTGGCCGAGTTCAAGGATGAGTATTTCCATTTGGTTTCCAATGTGGAATCGTCTGTCTTGACCGGCGACATTGCTGATGAAATTTTGAAATATATCGGTGAGGCGAAAATTGACCTGGTCATCATGGGTACGCATGGCCGCAAGGGCCTGGAAAAGGTCGTCTTCGGTTCCGTGGCCGAACGGGTGGTCCAAATGGCCCCGGTCCCCATTATGATGGTTAACCCCCATCGTGTTCAGGTTTGATCGAGGTTGTTTTTTGTCCTGTCTCTTGTGGCTACGCTGCATCACCATGGCCTTGACGCCGGAGGCGGGGCGCGCAAGACGTCTTTTTTCTGGCTGAATCCATATCAACGCCGAAGGGACGCATGATACCAGCCCAGGGCTCAAGCCCAATGCTGTTGAATTCAGGACGCTGCGTTAAGATTCTCGCTTCGCTCGAAATGACAGAAAAGTGGACTCTGAAATAACGATGTAAAGTTGTCATTCCGAATGAATGTGAGGAATCTTATCATATCCGAAAATGGCCAAGCCATGCCTTAATTCAACACCTTTGCGGCTCAGGCCCTGGGTGATGTTATTGTTGGCCAAGATTTATTTAGGGCAAGCCTCAAGCAGGGTGGCCTGAAAAAGGCCCGAGAAGCTGTGGCCGAAACTGACGGCCGGAGTTGATGCGGCGGTCGAACGGCCTGCTCGGCCCGGAACTGGTGGAGAAATTGAGCAAGGAGTAATTGGTGAAGAAAATGATCGACCTGGTGGCGGCACACGAAGAATGGTTGCAGAACCGGGTGATGGATTATGTCCGGCAGCATGGCGGCGCCAGGGGTACGGCAGGTCTGCCGGAGGACTGGCGCCCAACAGCCTCCGAATTGTCGCGGTTATTGCTTATCCACCTAACTACTATAAATGATATTTCTGAGTTAACCTCGGATAACAACTTTGATAACGATCTTATGGCGGAATTTTGCCAAACCGGGATCAGGAGGCACCGGGACGTGACTCTGGGGGCATGGCTCTGCCTGTTCAAATATGTTCGCCAAAGTTATGTGGATCTGGTTCGGCAGGCCGGTTTTGAACCATCCGACCTGGACCGGTGTCTGGATAGGCTGCCCCGGGCTTTTGACCGGATGGAGGTGGGGTTTTGTTCGGCCTGGCCGGGAACCTCTTCTTCTGAACGCGAACGGGGCAAGAAGCAGCCGGAAACAGCCCGGATCATGGCCGACGCCGAGAGTGCCCCCCGGCTTGTTGACGGAACAGATAGCCATACCGACACAAGAGCCGGCGGCGATGATGGTAGCTTACGGAAGCGGGCGGAAGAATCTTTACATGGGGACCGCCGGACGTTGCGGCTGTATGAACGGGCCGTGGAAAGCTCCGGCGACCTGATCGCTATTTTGGACAACCACTACGTCTACCATATGGCTAACAGCGCGTATCTAAAGTATCTGGGACGACGAAAGGACCAGGTCATCGGTCATACCGTCTCGGAAGTGTTGGGCCCGGAAATCGAATCTACCGTCAAACCTAACCTCGACACCTGTTTGCAGGGCAAGGAAGTTGTGTACGAGGCGGTCCGCGACATCGGAAAATTGGGCAAGCGGCAGTTACAGGTGTCCTACAGCCCGCTTCGGGAAAAGGATGGCCGGGCGGTCGGCGCCTTGGCCGTGATAAAAGATATGACCAGTCAAAGGGACCTCGACCGGGAAAGGGAATTCGCCGTCAAGCTGCTCAGATTTGTCAATTCTACTAATCTTCTTCAGGAATTGGTGGGCGGAGTCGCCGAATTGTTCACAGAATTCTCTGGATGCCGGATGGTTGGCGTCCGCTTAGAAGACGACGAGGACTTCCCCTATTTCCACACCCAAGGTATGTCTGAGGCGTTTAGAAAGTATCAACATGGACTGGGCACCCGGAACCGGGACGGCCGGCTCCGTCGCGACCCGGATGGGAATCCTATTTTGGACTGTATGTGTGGAAATGTCATCCGGGGCCGGTTGGACTTCTACCAGCTCTTTTTCACTGATAATGGCAGCTTCTGGACGAATAACCTGCCCGAACTCCTGGCCTCGGTCGAACAAACCAACCGCGGGGTGTGGACCCGGAACTGTTGCACTAATGGCGGTTATCATTCCGTGGCCATGATCCCCCTGAAAACAGGAGAGAAGACCTTTGGATTGCTGCAACTCGGCGATCAGCGTCCCTTGATGTTCACCACCCCAATCATCTCTTTTCTGGAGCGGATGGCCGATAACCTGGCGGCTCGATTGGCCCGGATTTTTGCTCAGCGGGAGCTTAATCTCTTGTCGGAGGCGATCAATCAGTCCGACCAAAGTGTGGTCATCACCAACGC
>JADFYC010000507.1 GCA_015233295.1 Deltaproteobacteria bacterium
ACTGCCCTGATGCCTTGGATTTTCCTCTGCCTGGACCGGATAGCCCGCGAGGGTCATCTGGGCTGGGCCCTGGCCCTGACCCTATTTTCCACCCTGCAGCTCCTGGGGGGGCACCCGGAGTCATCCTTCCATCTGTACCTGGCCGCTCTGCCGTTTTTCATCTGGCGCCTGTTCGGTGAAAGACAGAGAGGCGCCGGTTACCAGGTCCTGGCCGGCCGATTCGTCCTGGTGGGCAGCGCCGGACTGGTCGCGGTGGCTTTGGCTGCGTTTCAATTATGGCCTTTTATGGAATACCTGCCGTTGACATCCCGGTATCAAGAAATCGCGGCCAGCGGTAAGAACATGTTTCACCATCTGGATTTTGGCGTTTGTCTCCGGCAGATATCCGGCACGCTCATTACTCCGGATTTTTACGGAAATCCAGTGCACGGAAATTACTGGGGCTTCGGCAATTATACGGAACAGAATACCCATCTGACCATCATCGGGCTGATTTTGGCGGCCCTGGCTCTATTCCGAACTCAAACCCATCGGGGGCTAAAGCGATTTCTGTTCTTACTGGCCTTGTTTTCTTTCCTGGTGGCGGTGCGGACGCCGGGGTTGTTTGATTTGCTGGCCCATCTACCGTTGTTTAAGGAAGCCAGCAACCACCGGCTGATATTTGTTTTCTCCTTCTGCTGCTCTATCCTGGCCGCCCTGGCCGCGGCCGATTATCAGACGGAGCCAGAAGAATCCATCAAGACACCGATTCTAATCGCCCTCGTTCTGGTGATTGTGGCTGGACTCCTTCACTTCTTTTCCTCAAATGGGCTGACCGAACTCCAATTGCGTTACCGGCTGGCCCATTTGGCGATGGGCCTGGTCTTCTTGGTTTTGGCGGTTTGCCTGACTGCGTATGGTGGGAGCCGGCGTGGACTAGGCCGCCGACTACCTTGGATCGCGGCCGGGCTGGTTCTGCTGGAGGTGGTGACCTGGGGCTCGGATTACAATACCTTTATGGATCGGGCTATGATCTATCCACCCACCCCTATGACCGATTTTATCACTTCTCGTCCGGGTCATTTCCGGGTGGTCGGATACAAAGGTTGCCTCAGACGGGGTGCGGAGCAAGTCTACGGGTATGATAGCATTATCAGCATGGACCCGATGAAACCGGCGGCTTATGAACGGGTGCTCGCCGCGGTCAATGGCCGGTACCAGGCAGTGTTTACTCCCGAAGTGGCCGCCGTGGATTCCCCCTGGATAAATTTTTTGAATGTCAAATATGTCGCCGTCGGACCTGACGTAAGTGCCGAGGCGTTCTCATCAGAACGATTTAGGTTGGCCTATAAGGGGGTTGATGGTCAGGTATATGAAAATCTGCAGGCCCTTCCGAGGGCCTTTTGGGCTGAAAAAGTCTTGATCGCGCCATCCGGAGCAATCGCTTTTGAGCTGGCCGACACCCATCGCCAGGAACTCAACCGAGTGGTAGTCTTAGACCCCCCGGTAGACGCAGGATTTAACTCCACCAGGTTTGAGGCGGCCAAGAATCCGACCGTAGTCGTAGTCGAAAAAAAGCAGAACAGTTTCCTTTTACGAGTTCACACCACGGTCTCAGGCTGTCTGGTCCTCAGCGAGGTATTGCTTCCCGGCTGGCATGTCAGTTTGGATGGCCGGGAGTCCCGGATCAACAGGGCCAATGGCGCCTTTATGGCCGTGTTCGTCCCGGCCGGAGTGAACCAGGTGGCGTTTTACTATGCCCCCAAGTCGTTCCAGGTCGGTCTGATCATCTCCGGGACCGGATTGTTTGTCTTGCTCATGGCTCTGCTCTGGTGGCGGTTCAGGCGCTCCGGGAAAAACCATTTTAATCCGCCAATAGAAATCCAGATTGCTACTTGACTCTATTTGTGTTAATCTTGAAATAATCATCCTGAGTTGCGACTGCCTCAAAAAACACTTAAAAAGGGGAAAAAATGGACGGAAATAAAGAAAAAGTCAAGTTCAGCTACGTGGCGCCGCATCACCTTAGGGACTGCTACGTTAATGGAGCCTGGGGAGAAGTCACCGGACGAGGCGAGATAGTCATGCACTTTTATTCCGAGAGACAACCCCTGCCGAAATCAAGCGCCTATACCTTTGACGAGAATGGAAACGTCACCGATTACGACGAAGAACCAGGCGGCGATACTGTTCGTCTCATTCAGGCGTCTCTGGTTATGGATCTGGAAACGGCCAGGGCCATTAACCAGTGGTTGGCCGATAGAATTGATGCGCTGACCGGTCCGGAAGAAGGGGAATAGTCTACTACTAAATGCCACGATGATTTGCCACAGCCAATCTCGCGTTGGTCCACCCGGGAGTTCTAGACGCAAATGAAAGTTTCATCAGCTTTAGTCAACTTTTCCCAGCCGGTCTCGGTGACCAAAATAGTGTTTTCAAAACCTACCGCTCCATGTTCGGGGAAGACCATTTTTAGTTCCAGGGCAAAAGTCATCCCAGGTTCCAAAATGTACCTATGCCCTGGGGCCAGAAATGGTAACTCTCCGATTTCGAGTCCGATGCCGTGCCCGATAAACTTGATCCGAGACACAAGG
>JADFYC010000508.1 GCA_015233295.1 Deltaproteobacteria bacterium
AGGACGTTAAGATTCGTCCCTTCGCTCGAAATCACAGAAGTGCCGTACATCCAGGATAGTACCTGCTGCGTGCGTCCTCCTTGTCATTTCGAGCGAAGCGAGAAATCTTACAGTGTGTTTTCCTCCGGCTTAAGTCAACGACATTGCGTTACATCTTGCGGGTTAAAAATTTCAAGTTTCGAGTTACCATGGCTACAACGGGTTACACATCTTAATGACCGACATTGACAATAAAATAAATCAAACCAGCATGTTGTCGTCCCGGATTACCGATATCAATAATCCGCAACATGTAACATGCAACATGTAACATGAAACATGCAACCGGCAACCAGCAACGAGTGACCAGTAACGGTTTGGATATTTATACTCCTGGCATAACATTTTCTTGAAGGAGTCAGGTAGATGATTGGACATCTCACCATGAGACCGAGGCCTTGGCGGCCGCTCATCTTATTATCCCTTTCTTTGCTCCTGATGCTGTGTTTGGCGTGTTCTCAGGGGCTGGTCAACAAGCCGCCCGAGGGAGAAAATCAGCAGGTATCAGATAAAGATCGCGTCCTAAAGGAGGTTAACGCCTCCCTGGATGGGCGGGTGGCCGTGGTGAAAATGGAGGGCACGGGGCTGGCCAATTACCATGTTCTTAAAGAGGATGGGCCGCCACGCATAATCGTTGATCTGACCGACGTCAAACTGGGACCGGGGATAGAACCGAAGCGAACCTTGTCGCTGGGTTTACTCTCCGGGGTGTCCGTGTCTGAGGTCAAGGAAAAGGACCGGCCGGTCATCAAAGTGGAATTGATGGTGTCTCCCGAAACGGCGTATGATGCCTACTTAGATGGTCAGCGATTGATCGTGAAATTAGGCAAAACGTCGGACCTGACGCGGACTCCTCAAGAAAAACCAGGCTCACCAGGCGCCGCTTCCACAACAGGGGGAGAGGCGAAAAAGATTCTGGCTGTTAATACTAGAAATCTGGACAACGGCTTTGAAACAACCATCGAGGCGGACGGAGTCATCAGAAACTACAATTCGTTCCTGTTGAAGAAGCCTGATCGACTGGTCATAGACCTGTGGGAAACACCCTTCCCCGGGTCCCTTAAACAAATCGATTCCAAGACAGAGATTTTGAACGGCATCCGGGTCGGCCATCATAAAGACAAGACCAGGCTTGTGCTGGAATTCAAGAATGGACCGGTGGATCATTTTATCTCCAAAAATCCCAACGGAATGATCATCACCCTGGGACCGGCGGCGCAAAAGCTGGCCATGGAAAATAAAATGAAGTCGTCTGTGCCCGACGAAGCAATTGTCGCGGCAAATAAACCCCGACCTGAAGCTTCCCTGGACGTCAGTCCAGCCGGTAAAGCCGACGGGGAAAGCGCCCCTGGCGAGGTAAAATCCAGCGCATTGACCGGCTCCTCTCAGGACCGGCACGAGAGCCAGGCAGAACTTAAGCCGGATGCATTGCCGGCAAAGCCGGTGGCCTTACCTGAGCCGGCGGATGCGGCCGAGCGGTCTGAACCTAAGGGGGGCGTATCGCCGGTGGAGATCGCTGTGGAGAATCTACCACCCGAGCCGAGCAAGTCGTCTTCAGCCCGACCAGCCACCAAGCCGGGATCATCCCAATCGCCCCAGGCAGTAGCTGACTTGGCCGTGGCTTCGACTCCCGCCCCTGGTTCTAAGGCGAAGATCAAAGCCATTCAATTCAAAATGATTCCCGGCGGAAATTCTCGGGTTGAAGTGGTGGCTGACCAACCGGTCAAGGCCGACGTGATTGATGTCGGGGGCAAGACGGTCGTTCTCCGCATCCCCAATAGCGAATTACCGAAAAAACTTCGACATCCGGTGGAAGCCATGCCGCCGACAAGTGTGGTCAAGAAAATTACCCCTCGGTCCTCTGCTGATTCTCCCGGGGCCACAGATGTGACTATCCAATTACGGGCCGCAGCGCCCCACAACCTGGTGGCCGCAGACGATGTCCTGATGCTGGACTTTTCCGGCAGTCACTCGGCCGCGAGCAAGTCTCAACCTCAGACTCTGGCCGCCGTGAAACAATCTGAGACCAGCAAAAATAGCCCGGATTCTGTTGCCGCCACTGTCCCGGCCAAGGCCGGCACCGGCAGAGGTGGGCCGACACCGGGTATGGGATCATTCGGCGATAAACAACCGGCGACACCCGAACTTATCGCGGCAATTAAAGACATAGAAAAGGAAAGCGATAAAAGCTCCGGGCAGCCGACTAAGATAAAGCCTGAAGAGGAGATGGGTCGAGGATCGAAAATCTATACCGGCCAGAAAGTATCGCTGGATTTCCAAGATGCTGACATCAAAAACATTTTCCGTCTGCTTTCGGAAGTGAGCAACCTCAATATTATCGTCTCGGAAGATGTCAAAGGCAAGATCACTCTCAGACTGACTAATGTCCCCTGGGACCAGGCTCTTGATTTGATCCTGGTGGAACGAAACCTGGACAAGCTACATAAGGGAAATGTCATCTGGATCGCCCCCAAGAAAACAATCAGCGATGAAAGAA
>JADFYC010000509.1 GCA_015233295.1 Deltaproteobacteria bacterium
AGCTTGCCCCTGATCTGACTTCGCCCCAGGGCTTATTTGCTGCAACCATGTCTGGACTTTATCGCCGAAAAGACGACGCCTCCTGGCAAAAACTTACCGCCGCCGGCAGTTCTATAAAGCAACATCCAGTCAATCGAGAAATAATCTATTCCGGGGGCGCCTGGGGTGTCTTCAAATCCGTAGACAATGGCCGGACCTGGACCTGGACAACACTACCTCAATATTTCGATTGCCCCTATATAGTAGAATCGTTGGCCATTGCTAAATCCGGTGGTGACACAGTTTATGCGGCCACCAGCTACATTCTTAATTACGAAGGAGTGATTTTGCGGAGCCTTGATGCTGGAACCACCTGGAGTCCTATTTTCACCATCAATCAACCTGTGAATGCCGTCGTCATTTCCCCGGATAACCTTAACCTGATGATGGCTGGAACCGGATGTTTTTATTCTCCTGGATGTCCTGGGAATCTGTTTATCTCTCCTGACCGGGGGCGCACCTGGGTAAGGGTCTTCATGAATGCTATTGTCAACAACATTACTCTCAGTCCTGACCTGCCCAGAAAAATTTATGTCTCTTGTGGAAGCGGTGGAGGAGGATACTATGGAGTCTTCGCCAGTTCCGACCTGGGTCTAACCTGGGACGATTTAACCCCCACGTCGGTTCAAGATGGGTTTGTTAATCTGAATATCGATCCGGCCTCACCTGGTCATCTGTACTTAGCCTCGGTTAAAAACGGTGTTTACTTCAGTCCCGACGCCGGCGCTAGCTGGATCTCCTGGGGAATGCAGGATTACAGGTTGTATGATCTCCTGGTCGTGGGAGTAAAATCTAACAACAACGCTCAGATGGTTCATGATGATGGTGGGACGATCAGGTTATATGCCGGCGGAGCCAGCGGTGTTTCCCGGAAATCGGGCGGGGGCATAGGCTGGGTGATTGGGGAAGTCCGGGATACCAACAATCAATTGCTGGACAATATGATTGTCGAGACCAGTGGGGCAATAGATTATACCGTTGGCGGCCGATTTAGGCTGGCCGTAGCGGATGGTCAATACTCGATCAAGTGTTATGGCGCCGGTCACCAGGCCATGACGTTTCCCAATCGGGTGGATGTGGCCACGAGTGCTGAAGTGCCACTGAACTTCACCTTGACGCCGTCGAAAGCCGCGGTGGCCTTCAGGGCGGTCAACGACATCTGCAGCCAAAAAGATACTCCGGAGGTGACTATAACTTATTGCGGCCAGGGTGACGCCGTAGAGTATTTAGCGGTATTCCCGCCGGATGTCACCGGGCGCTTCTTTTGTCTTGATAAACAAGGGAATTCGTTAGGGGACAATCTACCCTCACCCAGGGGCAAGGTTACTCTGACTCCGGACTTTAATAAGGGAACCGACAAATTCAAACTCAGTTTCCCCGGTCCAGGCCGGTACACTCTGTATACGGTCATAATCCCCCCAGAAGCCGACATCGCCGACTTCAGCACCTGGTTAGGCTATGACACGACAGTATTCAATGTTGATTGAAAGGGTCTGATGCGCAGGGGCCGGCGTTTGCCCTGTAACGATGGCCCTTTTTAGTTGCCTTGTAATTTCTGTTTTGGTAACATAGAAAAAATATTTGTGCCCTGAAAAATTAAATCTGATCCTTAACCATGGTAATATCTGATGAATATTTGGCAAATACCCACAGCTTTTTGAACATCGCTTTTGACCGGACCCGAACAGGCGGCCGGGCTAGTGTGGAGGGGCTCCAAATGTTATCAGGCCAACAAATCATGACCTTACAAAATACTTTCGGACCCCAGGCCCCGCCTCTTATTGATATCTTAGAGACGGTGGGGCAGCAGGTCGAGTTGAAGTTAACCGGTCAACTGGCCACCAAAGCAGATCTGGCCGAGATGAAGGGAAACCTCAAAGCAGATCTCTCTGAAGTTAAAGGAAGCCTCAAGACAGAGATAGGTGAGGTGAAGGGGAGTCTGAAAGCAGAGATAACTGAGGTTAAGGGGAGCCTTAACGAGCTTAAAGCCGGTGTCAGGGCGGATATTGCTGAGCTAAGAGGAGAAGTGAAAAGAGAAGTGAAAAGGCTCGAAGGGAAAATAGAGGCTGAAGTAAGAAGATTGGAAGGGAAAATAGACACCCGAATTGGGAAGCTTGAAGTCTTAATGAAAGTTCTCATCGGCTTAGCCATCCTGGGCATGGCCATGTTCAGTCCCAATGCGGCTGAATTGATCAGGCTTCTGAAATGATTTGAACTTGGGGGTTATTTTTAGTATTTTTAATAGCTTTGCCATAACCTTAACTGCGGTGAAGACCCGCTGTGATTATCCGCTCCCTTTGGGGGCTTTTTTTATTTTTAGAGACTTATAGCCAGCGCCTTATCCGACCGGAAGAACTCTTCCGGGACATATAAAATGTTGTTGCCTTTGGCTGTAAAATACGGCAGAGTCGAGTTTAATCAAAACATGGGTTTCCTGCATCATCATACTTTGGCCGAGAGCGTTCGGACCCTCATCCGAACATTGAGTCAGAAAC
>JADFYC010000050.1 GCA_015233295.1 Deltaproteobacteria bacterium
TACTTCAGGGCGTACATGCAACAAACCCGCGAACAGTATTCATGGTAGTTGGTGTCCCGGCTGCCGACACAGTGAATTATGCCGACACTTGCCGGAGGCTGTCCGTTTCGGCATAATATCTGCCCTCCGGTCGGCCCAACCGCATTGTTTAGCCGCTCAAACTCCAGCCCGGTATACACGTCGGGATACCGTCCATACCCGTATTGGATTATCGGGGTAGGATCCATAATGTCAAAGCCCGTAGCCAAAACTATCGCGCCCACTTTGACTTCTATCTCTTTTTCCTGGGCGGAATGGTCCACTGCGCCCACTTCACAGGCCCGGACGCATTCCATACACTCACAGCAAACGCCGCAGTTGACGCAGCGGTCGGCTTCCAGCTTGGCCTCTTCCTCGGTCATACCCAGGGTAACTTCCTCGAATGACGAGACTCTCTGACCGACTTCGCGGTGCGTCAAATGAACCCGCGGTTGGACAGAGACATCGTCTGGGATTTCCGCCCAGTCCTTTCCCGGACGCGGCACACCCGCCTGAGTATCAGCGTATTCGGCCAGATCTTCGCCATTGAGGTACCTGTGCATGGCCTCGGCCGCCCGGCGCCCGGCAGCCACAGCTTCGATCACCGTAGCCGGACCGGTGACGGCGTCTCCTGCCGCGAAGACAAATGGTACTGTCGTTTGCATCGTATACTGATTGACGTCCAAAGAACCATGCCGGGTAATCTTCAATCCGCAACCGTCGGTCCATGAGAGTTCCGCCTGTTGTCCAATAGCCGGAATGACCGCGTCGCACTCCATAATGAACTCTGATCCGGCCACCGGCACAGGTCGTCGCCGACCGCTTTCATCAGCCTGGGTCAGTTGTGTTTTTATGCATTCGAGTCCGGTGACGCGGCCATTTTGACCGATAATGCTTTTAGGAGCAGTCAGGTACAGCAGCTTCACGCCTTCGGCTAACGCATCTTCAATTTCTTCAGCGTAAGCCGGCATCTCTTCTCTTGATCTACGGTAGGCCAGCGTGATTTCCCGGCAACCTAACCGGAGGGCGACCCTGGCCGCGTCAATGGCCACATTTCCGCCGCCGATGATAATTACTTTGTCGCCGGGCTTCTTTTTCCCACCCAGGTTGGCTTCTTTAAGAAAAGCTACGGCATCGATTACGCCGTCAAGCTTATCTTCGCCGGCTAAACCCATTTTTGATCCCACATGGGCCCCGACGCCTAAAAAAACAGCACCAAAACCTTGTTTCTGAAGATCATCTAGAGAAAAATCCACACCCAACCGTTGGTTGACTCTGGCCTCTATACCCAGGCTGAGAACGTAATCAATTTCTTTGTTCAACAAGTCAGGAGGCAGACGATAATCGGGGATGCCGATTCGAAGCATGCCGCCAAGAACAGGCAGGGATTCGAATATGGTCACGGCATAGCCCTTCAAGCGGGCATAATAGGCCACCGTCAATCCGGCCGGGCCGGACCCGATTACGGCAATTTTCTCCGGGCGGTCGACAATTTCCGGTTTTGGCAGTCGGTCAATATCTACCTGGTCGGACGCAAACCGTTTCAAATCTCTGATGGCCAGAGGGTGATCCACATTGGCTCGCCGGCATTGGGCTTCACATGGATGAGGGCAGACCCGGCCCAACGTTCCCGGCAAGGGCAACCGCTCCATGATGAGTTGCACCGCTTCTTGATACTTCCCCTGGCGAATCAGTTGGACATACCCTTGAACATTAATTCCGGCCGGGCAGGTGATCACGCAAGGGGCCCGGTCCTTCTTCTCAATGCAAAAAGTCAATGGGACAGCCTGCGGAAAAGAGCGATAAGTTGCCTTCCGGAGACTCAGGTTTTCGTCAAAGGAGTTGGGCATGGTGACTGGGCAGGCTTCCGCGCATAAACCACAACCGGTACATTTGTCCTCACGAACATAACGTGATTTCCGCCTGATTTTTGCCGTAAAATTGCCGACATATCCGGTAATCTCGGTCACTTCACTGTATGAAAGAAGTTCAATGTTGGGAGATTGCCCCACAGCCACGGTCTTAGGTGTGGAAATACAGGCGGCACAGTCCAAAGTCGGAAAGGTCTTATCAAACTGGACCATATGCCCTCCGATGGAGGGATCTTTCTCCACCAGGTAGACCTTCCGCCCTGCTTTAGCGATATCCAACGCCGTCTGAATCCCCGCGATGCCGGCGCCGACCACCAGGGTGTCGGGATGGACTTTAACTTCCCGGGCCTCCAGGTGATGATGGAAATTGACTCGGCTAACGGCGGCGGCGGACAAGGTCTTGGCTTTCGTTGTAGCTTCATCACCGGATTCCGTCACCCAGGAGCAATGCTCTCTGACGCAGGCCATTTGAAAATAGTAGGGGTTCAATCCGGCCCGCTGGCAGGCGGTTTGAAAAGTTTTTTCGTGGAGCCTGGGCGAGCAGGAGGCCACCACTACCCGGTTCAGCCCAAGCTCTCGAATATCTTTCTGGATCATCTCCTGGCCGGGATCAGAACACATGAACTTGTAGTCTCGGGCGACCACCACGTTCTTGAGTCCGCGTATAAATTTTGCTACTTCGTCCGTGCGCACTTTGCCCGCAATGTTTGTACCGCAGTGGCAAATATAAAAACCTATTTTCTTGGCCATGACGCCGCCTCATTAATGACAATTAGGAGTATTCGTCAGCATCCAACTTCTGTCCGTTCAGGGCTTGGGTTCAAAAAAGCCTTTCAGGGTTTGCAGAAGCTCATCGGATTCGACTGGTTTTTCTATGTATACATCCGGTGGGGGCAAAACCGTCCCCTGGTAGGTATCGAGCATCTTTTGAGAATGATTGAACGTTTTTTGGGCAACAGCGGAAACGACAATAACCGGTATGTTCTTGAGGTGTTCATCGGTTTTGAGGTCGCGATACAATAGGACACCGCTCTCTTGGGGCATCATAATGTCCATGACGACTGCATCGGGCTTATTCTCCCGAATTTTTTTAAGCGCCTCCACACCGTTTTCGGCGGTGATCGGACGATAGCCGTTGGTTTCCAAAAGGGTGCTGACAAAAGTCCTGACGTCTAACTCATCGTCGACCACCAAGATTCTTTTCTTCATGGTCAATCCCTCCTTATCTGGTATATGACGGGTTGTCTTTAGGGTGGATCGCCGCGCTCATCCCGGTAGCGTGAAGTGGGCCGTGGGATTCCGAATGGCCATAACATGGCAATGGGCGCGTCGTGCCACGTTTTCAACAGTACTTCCGAACTCTTGTCGGTCCAACTCGGAACGGCCGGTTGCTCCTAACACGATGAGATCGACATTTTGCTTCTTGGCGTATCTGACGATTTCCACAAAGGGATGCCCCGGTCTGGCGTCGTAGGTCACGTCCGGGCAATTTTTGAGCAAGCTGCTGTAGCGGCTTTGCAAATCCACTTTGGCGCGGTCGATTAGTTCCTGATTTACGAATTCTTCTTCGTCTTTGTCCAGGTATTCATCGACAACGTTTCGCATGTAGCGATAACCCGAGTGCAGCACATGAAGGACATAAAGCTTGGCCTGGTAACGTTGGGCCAGATCAGCGGCATGGTGGCAGGCCATTTCCGCTTCGTCCGAGAAGTCGGTGCAGTATAGAATGTTCTTATAGGTAATCATTGGACCCTCCTTTCTGGCGGCTTTTCTGTAATGGAATTTCTGGATAAGGGTAAGTTATTCCGAAAAATGGATCAGCACGAATAGCCGTGGCCGAAACCCTGGGATACAAGTCGAATTGAGACACCCCGGCAAAGATTCAAAATATAAAAATACTCAAGGAGTCGGTTTGCACCGGATGAGACAGGGTAGAGTTAGCGGTGCTCGGGCAGGCAAACGGAAAAGACGGCGCCGTGCCCCGGCTCAGATTTAACCTCCAGCAATCCGTTGTGCTCCCTGACTATTTTTTCCACATTCAACAGCCCCAACCCGGTTCCGGCGGCACCTTTGGTGCTGAATAATGTTGTAAAAAGCTTACTTCGGTCGGCCTCGACTATCCCGCAGCCGTTGTCTTCTACCTCAAAATGGACGGCCCAGCCTGGGCGTTGGCCAATTCGAAGGATCACCCGACCGTCGCCATGACCGCATACTTCGGGCCGCGTGGCGTCAATGGCGTTGTTGACCAGGTTGGTCAGGCATTGATGCATTCCGTCCACGTCCATGGCCACCGGGGCCAGGGCATGATTATCCTCTATCAGGAGTTCGACGTCGAATTCCTCAGCCCGAGATTTCATCAAGTCCACCACTTCGAGCGCCAATTCTTTGGGGTGGGTGAAGCTGTATTCCGGAGTTCGCTCTTTGCAATAGGTCAACATATCCAGCGTCAGCGTCGAGACCTTGGCGATATTGCGCTTAACCATCTCCCAGCCGTTTTTCAGATAGTCGTTTCTTTTAAGTTCAAGGCCCTTATCAACAACGTACACGCCACCCTTTAGCCCGGCCACAATGTTTTTGATCGCATGAGCCATACCGGCCACAGATTCTCCCGTGGCAGCAAGCCGTTCCGATTGGATAAGTTGGATTTCTAACCGCCTTATTTCACGAATATCTTGAAAGAAAACAACACAGCCGACGATGTGCGACTCTTGCTTCAAGGTAACCCCGGCTAATCGAACCGGGATGGATTCTTTGCCCTTGGAGTGGATCACCGTGTTAATATGGGCCAGGCCGTGGTCTTCCCGGCCCTCGTGGGGCTCAAAACAAGCAATCCAACGATCGACTACTTCAGCCGGAAAGATATCACCCAGGTTCAGCCGACCCGCCACATCATCCGCGCAATATCCGGTTAACCTTTGGGCGCTACTATTGATAATTATAATTCGACCATATTCATCCGCGGCCACGATTCCATCAAGCGAGTTATCAATCAAGTTGGCCTGAAAGGCGCTGATTTTGGCCAATTCGGCCGTGGCGGCCGCGATCTTCTGTTCTAACTGGTTGGTATGAAATCTAATTTGACGTTTTAGAGTCAGTTTCTCTTTGGCTCTTCTCAGCGCCACGGTCAATGCTTCGTCATGAATGGGTTTAGTAATGAAATCAGACGCATCTAATTGCAGGGCTCGAATGGCCGCCTCAATATCGCCGTGGCCGGTGATCATAATCACCTCGGTGTCGTTTTGGGATTCTTTAATCCGGCTTAGAACCTCAATTCCATCCATCTCCGGCATTTTGATATCAGTAATGACAATGGATGGGATGTGCTGATAGTACAATTGTAGACCACTTAATCCATCATCGGCCTCGATGACTTGATACCCGGCGTCAGCCAAAATGATTTGCATCACTTTTCGAATCCCGTCCTCGTCATCAATGAGCAAGATGCAGCGGTCGGTCTCTTCACTAACTTCATTATCTCGCAGTTCATTAGCCATGGGTTAATCCGATGCGGGAAAAAGGATGATGAACGTTGTTCCTTGCTCCGGCCGGCTGTCCACCTCAATGGAGCCGTCGTAGTCGCTGACGATTCCGAAACTGATTGATAAGCCCAATCCGGTGCCTTTGCCTATGGGCTTGGTGGTGAAGAACGGTTGAAATATTTTTTCCTTTAGGTCAGAGTCCATTCCAATTCCGGTATCGGTGATACTAACCGCGATTTTTCCGTTTATTTGGTACGACGACACTGTAAGTATTTTTTTATATTCATAATTATCTGGTCTTGATTCCTTTTCGTCCATCGCATCCTTCGCATTGAGGATGATGTTCAAAAACACCTGTTCCAGCCGATTCAGATCACCTTTTACAGGCGGCAAATTTTCATCCAGGTTCAAAACCACCCTGACTTTATTTACCTCCATCTGCCGGCCCAACACGGTGAAAACACCACGGATACATTCGTTTAGCTGAACATTTACTTTCTTTTCCCCGGTCTTACGGCCAAACATCCGGAGCTGGTTGATAATCTTAGAGGCCCGATCCACCTGGCTGTCCATCTCCTCTGCCAGGGTTTTTAGAACATCAGGCGATACAGGCTCACACCTGGTTAATTTTTTGATCAGAAAACTTGATGATGTCTTAATCACGGACAACGGTTGGTTAAGTTCATGGGCTACGCCGGCGGACATCTCTCCTAGTGTGGCCATCTTGCCGGCTTGAACAAGGGCTTGTTCATTTCTTAGATATTCCGTCACGTCTGCAGTAGTGGCAATGACCGTATCCAGACCTGAGTGCCGGACGTAGGAGAATCTTATATCAACGATGATCTGTTGATTGTTCCTGGCGCGATGATGTACCCTGAAAATGGCGTCTTTTTGGCACCGGGTGGCCTGCCTGAGCCGATCCCATTCGCCGGGGTCGGCCAACTCTAAGAAACTTTTTCCCACCAATTCTTGCTCAGTGTACCCATATTCCCGTAAGGCCCGCTCATTGGCATCAAGAATCTCCAGCGTTTCCCGGTTGAGAACGAAGATGGGATGGGGGTCGTTGTCAAAGAGCATCCGATAGTTTTCTTCTGAACGTTTGAGTTCCTCCTCAAGCAACCGGACGTGGGTGATGTCGGTGGACATTTCCATCGCCGCGACCACATGACCCAACTCATCATAAATCGGTGCCGTCTGAACCAGAATATAGGCTGTTTTACCTCCCCTATGCCTGACCACTTCTTCACTAAAATGTGGGTGCCCATCTTGAAAGGTCTTCTCTACGCTGCACGGTTCGCATTTACTGTCTCGTCCTTTATAGACCCGGTAACAGCGTTCACCCAGCCGATGGCCAAATCGTTCAATGAACATACGGTTTGCTTTCACCACCCGGAATTCTCTATCCTGAACACTGATTTGACATGGAGCCTGTTCAAAAAGAGTTTGGTACTCTTGCTTAGTCGTCAATAACGCCTGGGTGTAATCTTGAATATTTCGGCGCAGAAGCTCAATGGAAATGATTGGGGGCCTGATTTCATCATCTATCGTTGACATGATGGTTTGACCATATTTAGATTGTCCTTTTTAGAGCAGCCCCTTTTGTCATTTCGAGCGAAGTGAGAAATACTAAGACTCCTCACATTCGTTCGGAACGACCGTGACGGCTACTGCAAGGTGTAGTAAGGAGTTCTGTCCTTAAATATTCTGGTGATGATCCCTTCACCTACCAGTTCTTTCAGACAGTCTAATACCTGCTGTTTCTCTTCCTTCAAGGACTGCACAATTTCTTTCAATTCAAAGACCTTACGCTGGTCTCGCATGAAGTTGACAATCTCGGTCCGGACAAACTCTTCAGTCAGCACATCGGAGAGGGTCACATCGCAAGCGATGGCATTCCGTTGGTCCGTGGGGTAAGCGGTCTCCCAAGGTCTGCGTAGACTGGCGCCCAGCACCCATCTGACTCTGGCGTTATTCAATGTATCGTATACGGCCTTGAGTCTCGCCTTCATGTCGTCATCTCGGCTGATCGGCCCCAATTTGTCCATCAGAGACACAAAGCTTTCCACGGTCTTGACATACTGGCCGGGATTATTCAAATCGGTATGGGCTAAGCTAATCCGTTGGCGGTCAATACCTACCAGCGATAAAAGTTTCTTGATCATCAACACCCGACTCCAGGTGTGGTCCAGTCCATAACTGTGATGACACTCTTCCGGTGGACATCCGATCAACAAGACCCCGTTGGCGCCTTCCATAAACGCCCGGCCAATCACGGCAGGGTCGAGCTGTCCGATACATCCTGCGGGCAACAGGTAGAATCGATCTGAATACTTCAAACCCTTTATTCCGGCATGGTCAGCCGCGGCCGCTCCACCCCAGTTGCAGCCGAAGCCCATACATTCGTTTTCAGTCAGGCTCCGGGCTAACGTCACCACACGGGCTTCACGCTGGGCAGTGGAGTTGTTTTGGAGGGTCAAGGCATGATATGGACAAGCCGCTGCGCAGGTACCGCCTCCAGTGCAGACCATGGGGTCCACCGACCTGGGAATGTTGCCTCCCAGTCCTTCCACAGGTTCGATTCCGCCGCAGTCGCAGATTTCCCGGCACAGCCCGCATCCGATACATTTGCTCCGATCCACCGTGCAGACCATGCGCGGCGCATACAATTCGCCGGCCTTAGCCAGTTGAGCAATTTCAACCGCTTTTTGGGCGGCGCGATGCCCTTGACGTAAAGTTTCCCGCAAGTCACAAGGTTGCCGAGCAGACCCAGCCATAAATTTCTCGTCCAAACCTACCTGTTCCGGCCTGACCATCTGAGGATTGCGCTTTAGAAATTCACCTTCCTTTACGTGGAGCCCCAGAATCTCAGCGACCTTGATTTGCTCCAGCCCTGGGTAACGTTTCGGTGACAGAACCAGTTGATCCCAGGAGATTTCTCTCTCGATCTGGTCATCGGGATCGTTATAAGTGACGTATCCCATCTGGACGGTGGGGCGAATCTCCCCATCATAAGGAATCCAGTCAATTTTTAGGTCTCGGGCCTTAACCCGTTCAGCCGCGCTTAACGGCGGTTTTATTTTGTTATTATACAAGATGGCGACTTGAGCCTGAACGCAGTGCTCCTTTATGTGACGAGCGATGTTCCAGGCGGTTTTGGCTGAAAGGTAAGCGTATGGCCGGGCGGTTTCCAGGTCGTTGATCCAAAAAACGATTCGATGGGTCGGTGCGCCGTGGAGCCAGATTTGTTCCTCGATTTCCGTGTGACAAAGTACCTTGACTCCATCGTGGCCGAAGTCAGAGCCCTGGTTTTGCATTTCACCATCCAAGGCGGCGATTATTGCTCCGACCTGGTAAATTCTGGGAGGATGATCACCTTCGGCGGCAAAAGTCACCGTGTAATCTCCTACCCGGCCTAGCACCTTTTCCAGTTCACCCACTGAAATTATTTTGATAAACGGGCTCTCATCCACTTCCTGCATGATCTTCATCAAACGATCATGGGACTCTCGCTCACCAGGATAGCGTTCATGGAGCATTCTGATTTCATCTTCAATCTCTTCAGTCTGAACGGCGATGATGGTATCCACTTCATGGCGGAGCAGCTCTTGTGCGGCGGCAAAGGTGGCGATGCCTCCCCCCAAAATCATGACCGGACCGTTGAACTCTACTTTGGTTTTGGGCGTCAAGACCAGGGCCTCGAGCCCGGCTACAGCCGATTTAACCAGCTTGGCGCTTTTCCCCGCCAGATCTGCCGGCGAGCCATCATTAACCGAAGCCACATAATCACGAATATTGACTACATCAATCTGCCCTTGATCCAATCCGGCATCCAGCAACTCTTTTTCGAACTTCTTAAGCATAATTCGGGGCTCACACCCAGCCACCACCAGCCGGTTTATCTGGTTGGCCGCGATTAATCGGCGGATATCATCCAACCCAGGAGATAGGCAAGGGAATGGGATGATTTCAACCAGAGCCGCTCCGGTGTTCTCTTTGAGTTCTTGGGTCAGCAGCTCCAAATCAACCTTGGGGGCGATTTTATGGCCACATTCGCAAAGAACGACCCCAATCCGTGCCTCGTTGGAAGTTGTTATTGGACTATTAGTTGCGGCGTTCATAATTCACCCTCCTTCAGTGGGCATGGCCGTGGCCGGTACGTTCCGACACATTGCCCCGGACCATGTTCAATCTGGCCTGCATAGCCCCAGTGGGACAAACGGTGACGCACGAACCACAGGCCACACAAGCATTGTTGGGAACCATATATGGAGTGGCTACCTGTTTGTTCACCCCCCGCGAACCAAAACTGATCGCCCTGACTCCGACAACTTCTTCGCACACCCGGACACAAAGCCCGCAAAGCAGGCATTGTTCAGTCGGGCGGTCTATCTTGAATCTGGTTGAGTTTACCCCGTATGCCTCGGCCAGGGTGCGGATTTCCTTAGAGGCCGGGCATTCGGCCAACAACATTTCCAATATCCATCGCCGCACGTTATTCACTTTGGCCGTAGAAGTTGAAATTTGCAGACCTTCTTTCACCGGGTAAAGACAGGAAACCACTATCTTGGACCAGTTTCCTTCTTTTGCTTCGACTACGCACAACCGGCATCCTCCGTTGGCCTGGACAGCCTCATGATAGCACAGGGTGGGGATGTGGATATGGTTATGCCGGGCCGTCTCTAAAACCGTCCAGTCCTCTTTCGCCTGGACCGGCTGCCCGTCAATAACCAGAGAGACCAGGCCGTCCGTCTTTTCTTTGTTGTCGCTCATAACTTCACCTCGTTAGGCCACGTTGATTGCCCCGAATTTGCAGGATTCCAGGCACATGCCGCATCTGACACACGCCTCGCCGTTGATGGTGTGCGGCGTCTTGGTCTCGCCGGTAATACAGCTCTGGGGACAGTTGCGGACGCATAAACCGCATCCGGTGCATTTGTCCGTGTCAATGGAATAAGTAATCAAGGATTTACAGACTCCGGCAGGGCATTTCTTATCAACGATATGGGCTAAGTACTCGTCTCTGAAATATCGAATGGTGGTCAGCACCGGATTGGGGGCGCTCCCGCCCAGGGCGCACAAAGCCCCGTCTTTGATCGCCTCGCCCAGACTTACCAGTTCATCAAGCTCTTCCTCAGAGCCTTCACCCCTGGAGAACCTGTCCAAGAATTCGACCATTCCCTTCAGTCCCAACCGGCAGGGGAGACATTTGCCGCAAGATTCTTCCTCTAAGAAATGGAGAAAATAGCGGGCCACATCCACCACGCAGTCAGTGTCATCCATGACGATCATGCCGCCGGAACCCATCATGGAGCCAATTTTGATCAGAGAATCGAAGTCCACCGCCACGTCTTTGAGGCTATAGGGAATACATCCGCCGGAAGGTCCGCCGGTTTGAACAGCTTTAAAGTGATCTTTGCCGGGCACTCCACCGCCGATATCTTCCACAATCCGGGACAGGGGCACACCCATCGGAACTTCCACCAGGCCGACGTTTTTGACTTTGCCGACCAGAGAAAAGGCCTTGGTCCCGGGGCTGTTGGCCGGACCGATATGGGCGTACCAGTCGCCCCCCTCGTCGATGATCACCGGGACGTTGGACAGCGTCTCCACGTTGTTCAAAACCGTTGGCCGTCCCCACAAACCCCGTTCTACCGACCGGATGTATTTGGCCCGCGGCTCTCCGGCTTTGCCCTCGATGGAACTGAACAGGGCGGTGGACTCACCGCAAACGAAAGCCCCGGCCCCTCGGTTGATTTGGACATCGAAATCAAAACCGGTCCCCAAAATATTTTGGCCCAGCATGCCCAAGTCACGCGCCTGGTCCAGGGCTCTTTTCAGGTTCTTCACGGCAATGGGGTATTCCGTCCGGACATACAGGAAGCCCTGGTTGGCACCCACCGCATAGGCCTCGATCAGCATTCCTTCCAAAACGCCATGGGGATCACCTTCCATAATCGCCCGGTCCATAAAAGCCCCAGGATCACCCTCATCGCCATTACACACTATGTAGACCATCCCAGGGCTTTTCTTGGCCGCATCGACGGCTGAGCGCCACTTTCGGCCGGTGGGGAAACCGGCTCCGCCTCGGCCCCGCAGTCCGGATAGCTCGAGTTCCTTGACGACATCCTCGGGTTTCATATAGGAGAGAGCCTTGGCTGCTGCCAGGTAAGCCCCATTAATGATTGCATCCTCAAGCAAGATAGGATCAATCAAACCTAAATTCCGTGTGGCAATCTTCTGTTGCATGGCATAAAAGGGAATTTCCGAGGCTGTCTGATACTGGTTGCCGTTTTCAGTGTATAACAACCGATCTACGACCTGACCCTTAACCAGCGTTTGCTCCACGATTTCTTCGACATCCTCGGGCTTCACCTGGGCATAAAAAAGACCCGAGGGGTCCAGGTTAACCAGTGGGCCCAATTTGCAGAATCCATGACAACCCGTTTCCTTGATCAGAGGTTTAACATCTGCCTGCAGGCCCCTGTCTTTAATTGCCTTCTTGAAAGCACCCGCTACTTTGTCGGCCCCTTGGGCCAAACACCCGGGACCGAGGCAGACTCTGACCACCGGCCGACTGGTGTCTTGAGCCGCAATCAGCCGGTTTCTCAGTTCCCTTAAGTCTTCCGCCTTATTGACCCTATCCATATAAGATTCCTTTTCCCTTTTAATTTTAAATCTTTTTCAGATATTTTCGGATGCCCCGCTGCGTTGCTCCACCGATATAGTCATCATCAATCATTACCATCGGAGCTAAGGCACACGCCCCTAAACAGTTGACGGTATCCAGCGAAAAACGCAGATCTTCGGTCGTATGGCCCCGCTCAACGCCCAGGTCTCGTTCTAGAGACTGAGCCAGCCGTTCACTGCCCTTAAGGTGACAGGCCGTCCCACAGCACACCCGGATTTCGTGTTCGCCCCTGGGTTCGAGGCTGAAAGATTTATAGAAAGTGGCGACCGACCAGGCCTGGGTAAGCGGAACACCCACGTGGTCACAAATCAAGGTCATGTTTTCCGGGGCGATGTAGTTATACTCCGCCTGCACATCTTGGAGCAGGCTGATCAGATATCGGGGTTCGCCCGGATACCTATCCAAAATAGCGTCAATTTCCGTGGCCTTTTTCTTCAATGCTCATCCCCATAATTAGTGTTTCAGGTGTGTCACTGTTTGTTTGATGGTTGTTCTGATTATTCTTATAAGCAAATCCTGGGCCAGTTTTCTATTATGATTAAAAGTATGTTTTTTCAATATGTTAAATATTTGGGTTGGCGGCGACGCGATTATTTTATGTCTCGTAGCTGAAACGATGAAACGAAACATAATATATAAGTTATTTGTTTTATAGATAATCACAAAGAAATATATGAAACGTCTTATCGTTGCGCGACAAAACGTTTCATATTTGATGTTGAGGTGTGAATCGTGGGGGGGTGTTTTGATCTCAAGAAAACTTCAGGAGAGATAAAATATGATGGTAACACAGGCTAGTCTAACTGGTAGGTTTTCATCTTACGCCACAGAGAGCTTCGGCTCATACCCAAAAGGCGGGCGGCTTCTTCTCTTCGACCGTGAGCGTTGGCCAGGGCTTTTTGGATGGCCAGCTTTTCATCCTCCCAGGCGGCTTCAGCCGAAAGGCCGGTTCTTGGGGCCGAGACCTTGGTCTTGGAATCGGTCAATACCGGTAAGTGAGAAGAGGTAATTATGGGACCCTTGACAAACACGAACGCATATTCCAAAACATGCTCCAGCTCTCTGACGTTGCCCGGCCAAGGATATCTCTTAAATATATTCATCACCTTGGGGTCGATGCCCAGCACATTTTTCTTATACTTACGGTTGAATTTGGTGATAAAATAGTCTATCAAAAGAGGGATGTCGCCATCTCTTTGGCGTAACGGCGGCAGAAACAGTGGAACAGTTCTCAAACGGTAAAATAAATCCTCACGAAATCGGCCTTGTTTAACCTCATCGACCAAATTCCGATTCGTTGCGGCAATTATCCGAGCCTCCATCGGAATAGCCCTGGCGCTCCCCACCCGCTCGAAGACCCGTTCTTCCAATACACGAAGCAGTTTGACCTGGATTTCCGGCTTTATTTCCCCTATCTCATCTAAAAAAATGGTCCCGCCCCTGGCCAACTCGAATCTACCCACTTTGTTGTTTACCGCCCCGGTAAAAGCGGCTTTCACATGGCCGAACAGCTCGGACTCCAAAAGTGTCTCGACCAGGGCGGAGCAATTTACGGCCGTAAAATGGCCGCGTGACCTGGTGGATTGATGATGAATGGCCTTGGCGAATAGCTCTTTTCCGGTTCCGGATTCGCCCTCTATGATGACCGTGGCGTCCGATGCGGCCACATCCGGAATAAGGGCCATGAGTTTGGAAAAGGCCTGACTCTGTCCGATGATTTTAATTTGATGAGTTTGATCGCATTCATGAATATCGCAAGGCTTTTCGGTCAGAGATAACGGCCTGAATGTTTCTATGGCGCCTTCCACCGTTCCCTTTTCGTTTTTGATAACTGAGGTGTTAACCAGAATAGATATCCTTTGACCCCCTTTATCCAATATTCTGACGTCTTGATCCATCCGGATGATTCCCGTCTCCATGGTCACCCGCAGGGGACAATCGCTTTGACAAAGGTCACTTCGAAAAATATCCCAACAGAATTTCCCCAGCACATCATCGGGCTTGAACCCTGTAATCTCCTGCGCCCGCCGGTTAAAAGAAGTTATCCGCCAGTGGGTGTTGATGGTAAACACGCCTTCAGCCAGGTTCTCGATCAGCGCCCCTTCTTCCATTTGGAGGGTTTGTCTGGGCATCTCTGATTTTTTTCGGGTCTTCGTATTATCCCTGAAGGTGAATACCACACCGATAATTTGATCATCCGGATCAAACAAAGGGGTTATGGAATAGACTAATGACACCTGGAGGCCGGAGCCGCAGGATATTCTTGTGACCAGGCCCGAAGTGGACGAACCGATATTGAGTCCTTCATTTAAAGCCTGGACCATCTGGGGCCGATACTGGTCAACTATCAATCGGTTTAAATCGATGATCTGCCCCCGAACAAGTTTCATCTGCAGCAGTCGTTCCGCCTGCAGGTTGGCCGACATAATCCGGCCGCTGGGGGCTATAATTAAAACGCCGTCCCCTTCAGGCAGGTCATCGAAATCGTTTTCCTCTGTCAGGTTAGCTGGAAGATCATCTCCGGCCATGTGTGTTCACTCCGTTTTTCGTAAAATCATCGTCGGTCAAGAGGGAGCAGATATTCCAAGATATCTTCCGGACCACCTCTTCCGGCAGGCTCGCAATCAAGATTTGACAACCTTCTTTATAACCTCGATTCTCGGCCAGCGCGACCAGAGTCTTAATTTGTTTTTGAGCCAGGGGATCATTTTTTACGTAGGCTTGTTCATAAAGCTGGCAGAGACTGTTGACTCGGTTAACTGAACACCTTCTACATGTGTTTCCTTGTGGCATATAGTTAGCCCTCAATACGTTATAATTG
>JADFYC010000510.1 GCA_015233295.1 Deltaproteobacteria bacterium
CCATCGGCCGGGTCATGGACATCAAGATTTCTCCTGATGATAACTCCAAGGTCAAGCTGTCCATCGGAATAAACCAAGGTAGTCCCCTCTACCAGGGGACCAAAGCCTCCATTTCCCGAACGGGATTGGTGGGAGATACCTTTCTGTTGTTGGAGTTGGACCGGGCCAGTTCCAAGACTTTGCCTCCCGGCAGCAGCATCCCGGTTAAAGAGTCCATGGAGTTGGACCAGATCATGGCCAAGGCCGCCGAAGGTGTGCAAGCCCTAAACGCCCTGATTGAACGGGTCAACCTCTTCGTCAACGACCGGAGTCTGGCTAAGATTAATAACATCTTAAATAATACCGACCTGCTGCTTGTAGACAGCACCAAGGCCCTAAAACAAATCGACCGTCAAGTGGGAGAAATTTCCCAGGTGCTGAAATCTACCATCAAAGGGGCCGGGGGCTTGTCGTCCAAATTGGAGGCTCACAGTAACGAGATAAAGCGCGAATTGGTCAAGACCCTGGAAAAATCCCAGACGGTGCTAAACCGGATGGAATCGGTAGTCACCAGATTAGATGCCCTGGGATTCGCTACTTGGCCAGGTCAAGGAAAATGGTCCCGAGGTCCGACTCACCCTGACCACCATTAAACAAAGCGTGGCCGATACATCAAAAAACATCGATAGACTGAGCATCCTGTTAAAGCAAGAGATTCAAGGCAATAGCCTCCATCTGGAACAAATTGTCGATAACCTGGCCGAAACCTCCGACAACCTCAGATCGCTGACTGGATCGTTGAAGGAACGGCCCTGGTCGTTAATCTACAAACCTGAAGACGCGACTCGGTGATTATAATCAAGATAACCAGGTGAAAAAGAATGAAACCCAAATACCTTATCGCCATTGCCGCCATCCTGGCCCTGGCCTTGGTTGCTTGCGTCAGCGTACCCAAGGACAAATTTTTCAGGATCGTCTATGACCCGCCTGCGGCGCCGGCCACCGGATTAAAGACGACCAATTACACCCTGGCCGTGGACCGGATTAAGTCCATTCCGTTACTTCGGCAGACCAATATAGTTTACCGAAATTCAATCTACCAGGTTGACGTCTATCCCTTTAACCGCTGGGAAGCCCGGCCCGACACGATGGTTACCGACGTGCTCATACAGGCTCTCAAGGCTGGCCATGTTTTTAGCCGCGTGACAGAGCTGGCCCATGCCGATCAAACAGATTTCGTGCTTAAAGGTTGGTTGAAACGGTTTGAACAAGTCAACTCCCCGGCGGGGACCTACGCTGAGATCCGGCTGGAGTTAGAACTTGACCGCAGTTCCGACCGATCAGTCGTTTGGGCCAAGACGATTACGCAACAACAACCAGTGACCGAGAATGATGTGGCCGGGGTGGCCGCGGCTATGGGTCAGGCGCTCCGAGACTGCGCCTCCCAGGCGATCAAAGACATTTCGGACGCGACAACGCGTTAACTGGTTGCTTGTTGCAGGTTACCTGTTGCTCGTTACCTGTTGCTCGTTACCTGTTGCCCGTTGTTCGTTGTTGGATTGCGGTTACTGGTTTCGAGGTTTACGTTCACACTCTTATTGTTACCTGAAGCGCCAGACTCCTGACGCGACAACGAGTAACCCGAAACAAGCCCCAAGGAGTTCCCTCCCCAGCCCTTAATCTTCATTTTACTTCGTCACTTCGTTGCACCTCACGGAACGATGGCAACAGGTCCTGAGTAAGAAACAGTTGTTCCATTCATCAGCCGCAGATGGAATCCCCCACAACTGATATTAGACCTCCGGCCCCGGTGTCGTGATGTGGCCGGGGCTGGAGGTGTCCGGGTCGCCGATGATGGGGCTTCCCCCGTTTACGGGGAGACATTGTAAGTCGCCGAGGCGGTCTCGCTGTCCACCCAATACGGCATAAAGGCCTTAGCTTTAATGGTCAGGCTGGTGTGCACGCTGATGGCCCCGGTATACTGGGTGGAACTCGATGTGGGGTCGGTCCCATCGGTGGTGTAACGGATTGTGGCCCCGGAAGTGGCGCAGGAGATGGTCACGCTCTGGGCCGTGGTGTAAGTCCCGGCGAAAGGATAGAAGGCCGGGAAAGCCACCTTTTCGACATTGTAGACAGCGGTCGCGCTCTCCGCCCAATTTGCATTGAAGGCCTTAGCCTTGATGGTCATGGGCTTCGAGGGCACGGGAATGGCCGCGACATACAGAGTAGAATTCTGTGTCGGGTCACTCCCATCGGTGGTGTAACAGATCGTTGCACCGGGGGTGGCGCAAGATATGGTTATACCCTGGTCAGTAAGATAGAATGTCGGGGTAGCCATTGTGCCGGTGACATTGAAAATCGTCCAGGCGATAAAGCTGGGTGTCAAACCATCCTTAAAAGCAATAGCTTTAATGTCCATCCTGGTATTCAGAGGTACGCTGATGGCCGAGGTATATTGAGCGGAATTAATTGTTGGGTCACTCCCATCGGTGGTGTAACGGATTGTGGCCCCGGAAGTGGTGCAGGAGATGGACACGTTTTGGGCCGTGGTG
>JADFYC010000511.1 GCA_015233295.1 Deltaproteobacteria bacterium
GCAGCTTTCAATTTCATAACACGCACAACCTTCATCTAATCACCTATCTCCTTATTTTTTTCCGTATGCTCCATCCAGCCCATATCCGGGAGGAACGTTATTTAATTTATGACTTCGGGCAGCTCCGGTCTGTTCGGTGGTACCTGGGCCGAACAGCCGCGGCATCTCCATCGTAAGGAGAAGACATGGATAGCATAAAAAAGATTCTGAACGAGTTAACCGGCGAAATGATCGAACTGCAGAGAGACCTGACCGGTATTCCGGCTTTGGGCCCGGAAAACGGCGGCCAGGGGGAAAAGGAAAAGACCGATTTTTTGGCCAACTGGGTCAGCCGGTTAGTCCCGGACAGTCTGGAAATGATCAACGCCCCGGATGACCGCGTCGCCTGCGGTTATCGGCCTAATTTGGTGGCGCAATGGAAGGGCCGAAAATCCGGTCCTAAAACCTGGATTCTGACCCATACCGACGTGGTCCCGCCGGGCGGGATGGATCTCTGGGAAACGGATCCCTATACCCTGATGGTTAAGGATGGACGCATCTATGGCCGGGGGGTGGAAGATAATCAACATGCGCTGGTCTCCTCATTGTTTGCGGTCCGGGCCATCCGGCAGGCGGGATTGACCTTACCACGGGATGTGGGATTGGTTTTTGTAGCGGATGAGGAAACTGGGAGTGCCTTGGGCCTAAGATATGTGCTGCAGCATCACCGGGAACTGTTCGGCCCCGCAGACTTGATTCTGGTCCCTGACGGTGGGAACGAAGAGGGCACGGGGATAGAGATCTCAGAGAAGAGTCTGCTGCAGTTGAAATTTACGGTAACCGGAAAACAGTGTCATGCCTCCACCCCGGACAAAGGCAACAATTCACTTCGGGCCGTCGGCCATATGATTGTGGAACTGGACCGGCTACACGGATTGTTCGGGGCTGTAGACGAGTTGTTCAAACCGGCCGTGTCCACCTTCGAACCGACCAAAATAGAAGCTAATGTCCCAAATATCAACACGATCCCGGGCAAAGACGTTTTTTACCTGGACTCTCGGGTACTTCCCCAATATGACGTGGATCAGGTGGTGGCCCAGGCGAGAGCCATCGCGGAAGGTGTTGCCGCAAAATTTGGGGTGACTGTGGAAATCACTCCCGGCGTGGATGCCAGATGTGCCCCGCCAACCTCGGAGAGCGCCCCGGTGGTTAAGGTGTTGAAGCAGGCCATCCGGGATATCTTGGGTAAGGAAGCCTTTGTCTACGGTATGGGTGGCGGGACTGTGGCGGCTTTCTTCCGCCATGTCGGTTTCCCGGCCGTGGTCTGGTCCACCAGTGAACCCACCGCCCATCAACCCAATGAATCTTGCCCGATTCAGGCCATGGTGGATGACGCGGCCATTTTTGCCCAAGTCATGCTTCAAGATGCGGTGTCTTGATTTCAGATTTTCGTTGGGACGGCGTTTCTCTTAGCCATGATTTAATCCACAGATTGCGCCGAGTTACGCAGAGGATCTCTTCTATCTGCGTTTATCCGAAAATCTGCGGAGATATTTCTGCCTCCCAATTTATCCGGCTCTCCGCACTTGGGTTACGGTTAAAAAGTGTAACGCCGGGTCTATGCCGCGGCCATTTTTTGTTTTGACAACCGGGGAGCCCCCCCATGCAGGCGTCTATGAATATGCCGGATTTATTTGAAAATCTAAGAAGGAAAAAAACGATCATCCAAAAGGCCAGGCCACATCTGCCGGTCTTCTTTCAATTGGCCACGGATGAACATGGAGCTTATATCCGAGTTGTCGACGAAAATGGCCAACAGGCCGATACCAGACCTGATTATTATACTGGCCCCACCCGGCAGGTGTTAAAGTTCTTAAGTGACATCCGTGTAGAAAGCAACTTTAAGATCGAATGGGAAAAGGCCGCCGATCAGATATACTTACATGAAAATCCTTACATTATCGAATTATTACAGCCTTGCCAAAATTTTGTGGACGCCCGGTTCAACAAGCCCATCAGGTTTGTGGAAGGCGTGGCCAAACTGGTGCTCGTACTAGATGGCCAGGATGAAATTTTGACCGGCCGGGTGACCATCCATCACCAGGGCGAAGAATTTGCCGACATCACCATGCTGACCAGATCTCACGCCTTGTCCCAGGGGCTGATATTCCGGATTCAACCCGTCGGAGAGCAACCGACTACCCTGAAACTTTTTGAAACGTCCTTCAGCCTGGCCCAAATTGAAAAATATCTTTCACTCCTATTTTCACTTTTTAATAATGTATCGGTCCGCTATAAGGACTACCGGGTTGTGGCCGGGGCTCCCAAACATACCCAGCCCACCCTTATTTTTGAAAAAATAGATTCAAATAACGCCCTATATCTCCGGGTGACCAATTCATTACCCGGATTTGATTCAGATTTTTTTGAACAATATGATATTAATAGGATAAGTTTTTTAAATGACCTGGACAAAAACATTATTGTCAGTGAAGTCATCCCAGGGGAGCTATACCCCTCATTCGATGAACTGGAGAAGCTGC
>JADFYC010000512.1 GCA_015233295.1 Deltaproteobacteria bacterium
CAGATTACCGCAGATGGAAAGGAGTCACAGATCTATTTTGGCCCTAATCTGCGCAAATAGTTGCAATCTATGGATTAAAGCATGGGCCTCGATGATAATCGCTTACCCTACTCGTCTAACTCAGCTTACCACACCTTTGGGTGCGTTGTTCAAAAACCCTCAATATCATTTTTGAATTAGGCGGCCAGGCATTACCCGGCCATGCCCTTGACGGCGATCTACGAGTCCGCACAGCCTCAAGTTTTACTGGAAAAATTGTTCTTCAAGTCCAACCACTCAATGATTTGTCCACGGGGGAATCCGGAGACGTGAACCTGGCGCCCGAAGAGATTCCCGTCAAAACCGGAACGTCGGGTGGCGAAATATCTACCAAACTGGTGGTCACCTTTCACCGCCCTGAAGGGGAATACTTCGTGGTGGCCACATTGGTCGACGAACAGGGACAACAGGTTTACCGGCAGGCCCACTTCTTCCACTTGACCGGCGGGCTGCTCTTCCACGGGGTGGATATCCCCTCGACCATGGGAGCAGTACTCTTGCATTTTTCTCCTACTCCCATGAATCACGACCAGTTGCGGGAGAGAATGCAGGAGCACTTTAAAGAGCGAAAAGCGATCAAGCAGCAGCGGAGCGGGGTATCTGAACCGGAACCCCAGCTTCCAGCCCGGGGGGCCATCAAGAAGGGCGACAATATATCGGTTGAGATCCAATGGACCTACACCAATCCCCTCCAATACGGGCCAGGAAACGTCTGGACCATGCCGGTCCAGGGGGCCCGCATCCGGATCGTCGACACCGAAAAGAACTCTGAGGTCGGTAAAAATTTTTTGTCCGACACGGGAACTTATTCCTTCACCGCCTGGAAGGACGATCCTAAATTTAAGATAGAGTTGAGCACTGAATTCGGCGGTTTCTCCGGCAGCAATACCTTTACCGTCAAGCGCAATTTGACCGGAGCGGATACCACCCCCAAGGCAATCCTGTTTGATTCCCTGACCCAGACGAATGTCAGCAACGGCGCCGTCAAATACACCTTCCCCGACCCCAATGATTCCCATAATTCCGCCTTGGAGAAAATCACCTTTTCCGCCTGGTCCGTGTTTCACGGGGTCCGGGATATCTTTAAGACGGCTAAGGACAAGTTGTCCATCTCCATCGCCACCAATACAGTCTATTTTACATCTTACAAGGCTAATGGGAAGGAGCTGGGGCCCTATACCTGCCGGACCCAGGACAATTGCGACTTCGGTCCGGCGGTCTACCTTCTTCAGGCGGACCGGTTTGACTGGGATGTTATCGGCCATGAATACGGGCATGCGGTCGATATTGAAAATCAGGTCTCCAATGTTTTACAAGGTGGGGACCATGACGGCAGCAGCAACCAGTATGATTATGCCAAAAATGCTGTTACCCTTCATAACAAACAGAAATCACTCCAGATGGCCTTTGATGAGGCCTTCGCCACTTTCTTTTCCATCGCCGTCAATCAGAGTTCCAGTTATAAAGGTATAATGGCCAGAATCGGTGACTCCAACTACGATGACTATGAAGATGATACCAAGACGATAAAACTGGATGAAAATGATCTTCCCTATAAGGGCGAGGATACGGAAAGAGCCATTCACAACCTGCTCTGGGACGTATACGATTCCGGTAAGGAGACTTATAGTTTGGCCGGCATTCCGGCTGAAGACGCATCTTCTTGCACTCTGCAAGAGATGTGGGCCAAGTTAAAGGGCGGGAAGTATCAAAATATATCTGAATTCTGGAAAAAGAACTACTTAACCGACGGCGACCCTAAAAATTTAACCAAGGACGCCGCGGCAGCCGCCCCCATTTTCGTCAATTTCGGGATCGGGCCGGTGTTGATTTCCCCCAAAGAAGGGACCAAGATAGATCCGATCCTCTCAACTGCCCCGATCAAGTTTGAGTGGAAGGCCGGCTTAAGCACCATGAATGCGGCACTGGTGTGTGACGAGTTTATTCTTGTTTTGTATAAGGGCGATTATGCCGGTATATTATGGCAGAGTGGGAAGATTAACGCCACCAGCTACACCCTGACTGATAAAGACCGCCAGGACCTGGTTAAGGCCATGGACAAAGATAAGTATAAAGGCGACATTATCGCTGTGGTGTTTGGGAAGAATGACGGGTCCAAGGCCGCGGACGGGAAGATTGAAACCGGCAACTACGCCAGTAATTCGGTCAAATTGCCAACCATCAATTATGACAAGCTGGTGGTGGTGACCATGGATGACTCGGGGAGCAACACGTCCACAGACCCCAAGAATGTCCGGGTGGTGGCGGCCATGCAGACGGTTAATGGGTTGACCTCATTCCGGGAGGCCAAAGCCAGGCAGATCTTGCCCGATCTGGCCGCAGCCTTGACGTTCACCGACTCGGTCTCCGTATTGCACGGATTTGACGACCCTGAGGTGGTCCAAAATGTTTTTTCTGCGGCCAGTTCAGGCAGCACGGACATTGCCGGGGCCATCAATCAGGCCGCATCG
>JADFYC010000513.1 GCA_015233295.1 Deltaproteobacteria bacterium
AAGTCAGTGACGTGGCCAGGAATATGGCCAGGCAAATGGCGGTGTGAGGCGGCAGGGTCTCAAGATCCTGCCGGCTTCGGCCGGAATCCGAGAGGCATTGTGCTTTTACCCCGTTGCGGCGGGATAAGGACCGCGTTTCAAAAACCAGTTCTAATTTTACTGCAACCTGGCAAAAGTACAAACAGAAAACGAGAAGATATCAGTATGGGACAGAATCTTCAATGGTGAAGAATGACTAAAGGTTTTTTGTAACCGGTTCCTCTATCTCATTGCGAGTGAAGCGAGCAGTATCAAGATTCCTCACATTCGTTCGGAATGACAAAGTGAAACGCGTTCGAGTGGAATGACGGACCGGAAGCCATTCGTTTGAAATGGCAAAGTAAGGAAGCTTCACTCGGAACCAGAACGGAATATGAAAATATAATGTAACCTAGACGAAAAGGAGGGATGTGACGCTTAGGACAGGATAACCGTAATCGGAAAAAGCTCTATAAGGCGGCTGCTACAGGTGCCGGGTCATAAATACTGCCGGCCAATCAACAAAGAAGCAGTCCAAGAAATTTTTGTCGGCAAAAGCAACGGGGTAGAAATGATATCCCCCCGTGGCCGAGGGGTACACATCGGTAGACACGTGCCGGTGGCAGGTCTCCACGACCGCCATCAAACGGCATCAAGTTGAAAGGAAAGCAAATGACAGCTTGATATCCGGCCAAGGGCAGACATTCGTAGAGACGCGCCACCATTACGTCTTCATCATCGACCGTTCAGTCGCGGGAAAGAATCAACCGTACGGTCCAACCGGGCACTTTTCAGATTCTGGTGGGTTCTTTTGTTTCAGACGGAGGGATTTCGGTCTGCCGGGAGATCAAACCAAACGGCAAGCCAAGACGTCATCATGTCCTATCCAGACGGAACAATGAGACGAAAAAAATCAAGGCCATATTAAAAAGGAGGTAGATCGGACCGGAACGACTTTCTTGATGAAACAGATAGATATCACCGAATGTTGAAAAAGCGCAAAACGGTTCTAGGCGGATTCATGTCCAGGGGAGAGCTGGGAAAGGTAATCGGGCCTGTAACCAGCTTGGACTCATGCCGGGTTAGACCTGAGGTCCGGTTTCTTGAAGGCTATTGGAACCGATCGGCATCTAACCGAGCAACTTTTATTATCGGCTACTCTCAAGGGGGTTGGACTTCGCATTTACTCGACTCGTTTAACTCGTTTAACGATAAATAACTTCTGTCGGTCTCGACGGAGTCATCTCAAGTGGGGAAAGGATTTCCCATCTAATCAAATCAAGGAGGATGAATCATGAGTTTATCAATCGTCAATAATCTTCCGGCGATAGGGGCCTATAACGCCCTATCCGGCGCCAACAAAAATCTGGCCAATGCGATCAATCATTTGTCCACTGGTCTGCGGATTAACGGGGCCAAGGATGATCCTTCCGGTTTGGCTATCTCCGAGCGCTTCAAAGGCCAAATCAGCGGGCTTAACCAGGCTTCCATGAATGCCCAGGATGGTACCTCCATGCTTCAGACGGCCGATGGCGCCCTTAACGAGGTCCAGCAGATTCTGCAAAGGATGCGGGAACTGGCCGTTCAAGCTTCTAATGGAACTTTAACTTCTCAGGACCGGTCGTCCATCCAGGATGAAGTGGACCAACTGAAGGCTGAAGTCAACCAAATCTCTACCAGCACGGAGTTCAACACCAAAAAACTACTCAACGGAAACTTATCGGGCATTACGTCCACCGATCATCCCGATCAGCTCCAGGCCTACGTCACCGGCCAGGTGCGGGAAGGCAATTACCGGATCAGCGTTCAAGCCTCCGCCACAGGCAATAACGAGGTTTGGAAGAGTGACGTCATGGAATTGGCCAAACCCTACACGGCCACTCAAGATAATTTAAAGGTTCAACTAAATAACACCAATGGGTCGATGCTGGCCTCGGCCGGAATTACGGTAACTCAGACCAAGGTGCCTCAGGATACAGCCTATTATTACCAATTCCAGCAGGGTAAAGCTGCTGAACTCAACGGCAGCGCCGTGGGGGTCGGGGCTATTACTATTGCGGGCACAGATGCATCGTTCGCCGCAAATAAATCGGAACAGCATCAAATGGGTGCGACACAGCAGGTGGCTGGTGTGGCCCAAAACTGCTCTACCGAAACGGTTAATTTTAATCAAAGTACTACCTTTCATTTCGGCGCTAATGCGGTAACTTTCGGGAAGGGTACATATAACATGACGCAGATTACGTGCGCCATTGAGACAGGAGGAGGCGGTGTTAAAGTCCTCTGGACTGCCGGTACCACCCCGAACCCTGCCGGTGGCTACTTCATGACCATCAGTTCAACAGCTGGAGTAGCTATTTCGGTGACCGGAGACACTGGGGCCTTGAATTTGGCCAATACGACTCTTGCGGCCAATACCTCGGTTACGGCGGGACAGAACACTGAAAATTCCTACCTGTTTTTCTTTA
>JADFYC010000514.1 GCA_015233295.1 Deltaproteobacteria bacterium
GCTTGAAATTGCATGAAAGGAGAAAACATGGTCATTAAACGGAGTCTTATACTTGGATTACTAGTTTGTTTTGCGGTGGTCTCGCCATGTTTGGCGCAGCAGGGCGGCGACAAAATTGGACCCGACATCAAGGCCTTGGTGGAACAGCAAGATAAAGCTTTTAACGCCCAAGACATTAATGGAATCATGGCCACTTACTCTTCAGGACCTGAAATCGTCGTGATGGGGACCGGCCCGGGTGAGACCTATTTGGGAAAGCAAGGGATCGAATCTGCTTATAGCCAATTCTTCAATTCATTTAAAGCCGGCGAACTGACCACAACGTATGACTGGGTTTCCACCAGCTCCAAAGGTGATGTGGCCTGGTTTGCCGTGACGAAAACCCTTTCAAAGATGGTCAACAAAGAAAAAAAGGAACGATCATTAAATCTTTCCGGGACCGCGACCAAGGAAAACGGCCAATGGCGGTTCGTCACTCTGCACTTTTCCAGGCTGGGCGCCATGGATCAAACGGCCCAACCTCAACCGAAGAAATAGACCATCAGGCCCGACAGATCCTAACGAATAGTTCTTTTCATAAAATAGTCAACGCGGCTTTTTTATTGCAGATCTAACCCAGTAAAAACTGGAGGTTAATTATGGATGAAGACCTCAAGCCACAGCAGGGCAAAGAGGGCTTTGATCACGATGAAGAGTTAATGGATCGAAGGAGTTTTCTGGTCGGTCTCCGGAAATGGTCAAAGATCGTTATCGGTAGCGCTCTGGTGGGAGGAGCGTTGTTGAATTCCGGTAACGAGGTGGAAGCAGGAGCCAGGTGGGCCAATGGTGGTGGGCGGGGTTGGGCTAACCGCTTTGGTGGGGGTGGAACTGGAGCCTGGAAGAATGGGGGTGGTAGTGCCGGGGCCTGGAAGAATGGAGGAGGAGGCGCCGGGGCCTGGAAGAACGGCGGAGGAGGCGCGGGTTGGGTCAATGGGGCTGGAGGTGGCGGCGCAGCCTGGAAGAATTCCGGGGGTGGAGGCGCCTGGGCTAATCATGGATCAGGTTGGGCGAATGGTGGAGTGGTCTGGGCCAATCGTGGCGTGGCCTGGGCTAACCGCGGCGTAGCTTGGATAAACCGGTATTAGGATGCAAAATAATCTCGGTCATAACTCGTCGCCCGAGGCCTAAGCTTCGCCTCTCTTGTCGAACCAGCTCGGCGGGGCAATAGGGACCTGACTTTTCGGCGGTCCTCAGTGCCCCGCGATAATTTCAATCCAAAAATCTTTTCAGGATGAGGTCCGTTGACAGATTCTATTGTTTATAACGTCTCGGTCGAGATGATCGAAAAATACCGGGGTCGAAATCTGATCGTCAGGTCACACGATCCGTCGGACCTGGTCAAAAAGCTACACGAAAAAGACCTAAATAGGCTCTCTAACGTGCAAATCCACGCTCTTGGCGTCGGAATTGACGACCTGTCGGGTTGGGAGTATGCGGTTCCAATTGATCTAGTCGTGCTGAACCCCGTGACGGACCTGCCTCTCCTCTATCAATACGCTCCACTCCTGGCCAATCATGCCATCAGAGTGTCTGTACCCGTTGTCCCCGGATTCCTTAATCTGGCAAAATTGGCTATTTCGTTGGATTTCTCTGTAAAGCTCGAGGTGCTACAGCCGGCACGGACCCTAGTCGATGAAATGATTCAATTGGCGCACTATTATTTACACCAGTCAACAGTCTCCAAGCCGATAGAGTATTTTCATAGTATGTTTCTGGCCTTCTATCACAACACCCCCATTACGATCTGGACCATCCAAGAGGAGGATCCAACCCGAGTCAGGTATATCACAGATCAGGGGGAAGAGGCCCTATCGAAGCGATTTACCGAAATGGGATCGACACCAGACAGAGTCGCTTTCATTAAAGAATCCATTGAAACGCCGGCCGCCTTCCTGGAAGAATGTGGTACCTGTGAGTTCCGCGCCAATTGCTCCGGGTATTTCAAATGGCCCCGGAAAGATTATAGCTGTACCGGAGCAAAAGCCGTATTTCACATGCTCAAGGATGCAGCCCTAGAATTGAGGAAGGACCTGGCCCAACTCGGGGAAAGGGGTGAAAATCGATCATGACCGGGGGAAATTGTTCGCTCATCCTTTTGCCGACTTTGAGATGTAACGCGGCTTGTGGATACTGTTTCGAGCACCAACTAGACTATGACCTGACTCTGAAACAACTTTCAGTGGTAATCCAGAAGGTCATGGACTATATGGACCAACGCCACCTGGAAACTTTATCCATATATTGGCAGGGAGGTGAGGTTATGACCATGCCGCCCGCCTGGTTTGAACAAGCCCACGACCTTGTCTGGGAAGCTGCTGAAAAAAATGCGAAGCAGGTCCTTAACTACCTCCAGTCCAACATGATGGCCTATGGCCGACAATGGAATTCAGTTCTTTCGAGAATGTTCGGGAATAATATCGGCTCTTCCATGGATTTCCCCAAT
>JADFYC010000515.1 GCA_015233295.1 Deltaproteobacteria bacterium
GCTATAGGTCTTTTTTAGGTTGATTGGCTGTCGTTTATCAGCCATATATGGCACAAAACCTAAGAACAAGTCAAATTTTTTTCGCAGGTTACATGCCTTCTCTTGGCGTTTTTCGGCAAGGATCAGGTCCAGGTTCATCGATCCCCTGATCCCGATTGGGAAGCAGAGTTAAACTTGCATTAATCTCGGAATCAGGTTATATTATTACCGTTTTGATTGAAGTCAACAGGAATAAAGAAAACAAGAAGAGGAACGGTTTGCAACAGAAAGAAAGCGCCCCTCAAAATGATGAGACCCCACATTCTGTTTACGTTAAGAGAGTCATAAGGGGAGGACAATAGACGCTTTGGTTATTCAGTTTTTTATGCTGAGAGATGCTCCCCTGTTCCGATGTTCCGAGTTGGTTGATGGAGTTTTAAGAAAGCGTGCCGGAAATCCAGTTGAAAAGGACGCGGTATGAACAGAATATTCAGTCATTTAATGTTGTTGCCATTGTGCCTGATAGTTTTAGTGGGCTTCTCCCCGGCCCCGGGTCAAGCCATGGTGGTGATTATCTCCACCGTTGGTCCAAGTAATAACGCCGGCGGTTACACCACCCCACTGGTCCAACCCGGTTCAACGGTCTATCTCAGTATTGATTTTACCGTGACCGGGGGTCAGGGGCAGGTCACTATGACGATAAAGGTCGTCGATTTAAATGGGTTGAACGTCATTGCCTGGAATAAGGAGGATAATGTCCAAGTTAATAACGGACCATCGATATATAATCCAAGCATCGATATTCCGGTCGACACGGCCCCCGGCAAATACACCATGACCGGCACAATCAAACAAGGGACCAGGGTGTTGGCGGAATCCACCGGAGATTTTTTCATTCAAGGCGGTGCAGGTCATTTGGGAATAACTAAATTGGACGTCGGGCTGACGAAAGATGGACCGGCAGTCAGAACCTGTAGTCCTGGTGATACCGTATTCTGGCGAACCAACTATACCTTGTCCCGAATAGCCTCGGGCGACAAGGACTTAGTGGGGTTTCTTGTTGTCGGGCCGGATGGAATTTATATTCCAGGATTGATCACCGGCCAGGTCTTGGCCAGCGCCAACGGGGCCAGGGCGGTTGTGTCGCAGAAAACCATACCGGCTGACGCCAAATTGGGTGTTTATACTTTGTGGGGTCTAGTTTCCCTATCCGGCAGTGTCTCGGACACCCAGGCCTGCTTGGGCGAGTTCGAGGTTGTCCCAAAAGGTCAAAAGAAGACCTTAAGTAATTTGCCCAGGGCGGTGCCGTCACCCAGTTCGAACCCCAATTCCGACTGGATTGATCAAAGGCTATATGGCGGACATATCAATTCTATCGCCGTGGAACCGACTAAGGGCAGCTTGCTTTTTGCCGGAACTTCCAACGGCGTCGGATTGTTCAAGAGTACTGACGGCGGCAAGACCTGGCAACCTGTACCCGCGTTTCGGACCAGCAATAGTCAAACGATCGAGTATTCTAATCAAGACCCCAACACGATTTGGATAGGCACCCAACGGGATATTTTTAAGAGCTTTGACGGAGGTAAAACTTTTCCAAAATATTCCTCCGGTTACGGCCTGGCTCAATATTCCTTTTCTCGGCATCCCGCCAACCCGGACGTGGCCTATGTCGGAACAGCCGGACTTAACGACAACTTTGCGGCGGGGTTGGTATTGATGACTGTTAATGGAGGGAAAAGTTGGGTGGTCTTGAACCAACAGTTTGATCGGGCGGTGACATCGTTGGCCATCAATCGTCAAAATCCTTCTGAAATCTGGGCGGGCACCGGTCGTGTTGACCTGGCGGACGGAAAAGGTAGTTTGTATAAAAGTTCCGATGGTGGCAAAATCTGGTCGCAAGTCGCGGTGGGGTCTGCCGGTTCTTTCGAAAACCTGGCCATCCGACCCGATAACCCCAAGGTCGTATTGACGGGCGGTCCCGGAGGACTATTTAGAACTACGGACGGCGGAGCGACCTGGAAAAGGTTGGCCCCTCCAAGTACCTATCGCGGCCTGATTCTGGATCCGTCCAATCCTGCGATGGTTTATGTGGGCCGGGCAGCGGAAGACAACAATGCCGTTTTAAGTAGCGCCGATGGGGGGGACAGTTGGGAGGAGGCCCCGATTGGTGACCTATCGCCAAACACCCTGGCCTGTAACCCACGATATCCCAGTATTGTTTATTTGGGCGACCTGAAGCTGGGCATTCATATTAGCCGTGACCGTGGTGACACATTCTCGTTCAGCAGTGAAGGCATATTGGCCAATGTCACTTCTTTTCTGGCCAAAGACGCCACCTCGGCCGGAGACCTGCTCGTGGCGACCATTTCGGGCATTTACCGGAGAGGCAAAGACCATTCCTGGCAGAATCTGAACAAGAAGGCCGCCGCTCAATGCCTGGTCCAGGACCCGGCAACCCCCAACACTATTTACCTGGGGTGCGAGGGTTCGCTGGTTT
>JADFYC010000516.1 GCA_015233295.1 Deltaproteobacteria bacterium
CAGCCTCAGCTTCGTCTCCCAGGCCGCCATGGACGCCGGAATCAGGGAAAAATTAGGTCTCCGGAAAAGACTCGCCGCAGTGCGTCAAACCCGGAATATCAAGAAATACGATCTGATCCACAACAATTATTTGCCCCACATCCAGGTCGATCCGCAAACCTACGAAGTCCGGGCTGACGGGCAACTGCTTACTTGCGAACCGGCCGGCCTTCTCCCTCTGGCTCAGCGCTATTTTCTATTCTAACTGTGCTTGACAAACCAATATCTTTAAAAGTATAACAGGCCGGTCTTCATGACCTACACTTCACCCCATTCCCAATTGATGGTCACCAAACGGTTGGACGCCAAGGGACCGGTGTCGCCGTCGGCTCAACTGACTTTGCCCCTGGCCCAGCGGCAAAAAAGTCGGTTCCGCTCCCAATTGGATACAGGGGAAGAAGTCGGCTTGGTCCTACCCCGCGGCACGGGGCTCCGGGACGGAGACCTGCTGGAAGCCGAGAACGGGCTGATCATAGAAGTCAAGTCAGCTCCCGAAAAGCTTTCCACGGCGGCGACTCACGACCCGCTCCTGCTGGCCCAGGCCTGTTATCACCTGGGCAACCGCCACGTACCCGTCCAGATCCGGGATGACCGGGTGAGCTATTTTCAAGATCATGTCTTGGATGACATGCTCCGGGCCCTGGGGTTGGAAGTGACTAGTGACACCGCCCCGTTTGAACCGGAAACAGGGGCATACCATAATCTGGGGCACCACCATTGACCACGACCGCCGCATCGCTTACAAGCCGTTCATTGCTATGTGATACCTCACTGTTACGTCTGCTGCAGTTGGTCAGCCCTACCCTCCCGGTGGGCGCCTATGCCTATTCTCATGCTTTGGAATGGGCGGCAGGACAGGGGTGGGTCCGCCAGGAAGCCGAGGCGGCAGACTGGATCACCGGCTTGATGCAGCACACCCTGGCCCGCTTTGATGTTCCGGTGCTGCTCCGATTCCACCGGGCCTGGGACCAGGGCGACCAGGCCGCTGTCCGATACTGGAATGCCTATCTCCTGGCCGGCCGGGAATCAGCCGAATTTCAAGCCCAGGAAAATCACTTGGGCCGGGCTTTAGCTACCCTTCTGGTCAACCTGGGTCTAACCGAAGCCGAACCCTGGAAGTCAAACGCGTCCGTAAGTTTCCTGAATATGTTTGCCCTGGCCGCAGTCCGCTGGGGCATCCCCAGCCGGGAGACCGGCGTCGGCTATCTTTGGTCTTGGGCCGAAAACCAGGTGGCCGCAGCCATCAAGCTGATCTCCCTGGGCCAGACCGCCGGGCAGAGAATCCTCGGTCGATGTGTCGAAATAATCCCCGAAATCGTCACCCAGGCGCATGCCTTGACTGATGATGAGATCGGATTTGTTGCCCCTTCGCTGGCTATAGCCGGCGCCCTCCATGAAACTCAGCATACCAGATTGTTTCGTTCCTAACCTGAAGAAACGCCTAACCCAAAGGACACGAAGAATACAGCGGATTTCCTGTAAATTTGATCCTTAAATAGTCTGCGTAATTTGGGTAATCTGCGGATACCTTTTTTTGGCGTGAGCAACGGATATGAAGAAACATCTTCCCGTTTAAACAAACCTCCGCATTGTGCTTCCAACAACTTTCGATACAAGGAAACTAAGTCATGACTTCCAAGCAGCCCTTACGTCTGGGCATCGGCGGGCCGGTGGGTTCTGGGAAAACGGCCCTCATCGAGCTGCTATGCCGCAGGTTGCAGGGTACCTACCAGATGGCCGTGGTCACCAATGACATTTACACCCGGGAGGATGCGGAGTTTTTGACTAAGCGGGAGGCCCTGCCCGCGGACCGGATCGTCGGAGTGGAAACCGGGGGCTGCCCCCACACCGCCATCCGGGAAGACGCTTCCATGAACCTGGCCGCGGTGGAAGACTTGTGCCGGCGCTTTCCTGATTTGGATATGGTCATGGTGGAGAGCGGCGGGGACAATCTGAGCGCCACCTTTAGCCCGGAACTGGCCGACCTGACCATCTATGTCATCGATGTCGCGGCTGGGGACAAAATTCCTCGAAAGGGCGGCCCCGGGATCACCAGGTCCGACCTGCTGGTCATTAACAAAATCGACCTGGCTCCTTACGTCGGCGCCTCGCTCGAGGTCATGGCCGACGATACCGCCCGGATGCGCGGCCGGATGCCCTATGTCTTCACTAACCTAAAAACTCAGGAAGGCCTGGATGCCGTCATCGAGTTCATCATTCAAGCCGGAATGCTCGGGAGGTAACGATAACCGGCAAGAAGCGGGGTCTCTGAAGCCGCTGGTACAACCTGGACGAGCAGGTCGGTTTTTTCTTGCATTCTATTATTAGTTATGATATCGATAACATCAATCGTAAAATAACCGCAATTGGGAACATCGGTATCGAGGGATTGGAAATGAATCTCCCCAACAGACTTATTCTATGCACTAGACCTTC
>JADFYC010000517.1 GCA_015233295.1 Deltaproteobacteria bacterium
CTGTTCATCAACTCCCCACGCCACTCGTTCCCGGCCGTGATCGTCTCCCATAATGTTTGGTATAGCTCGGGTGGATGTGATCCAGACTTCAGCAGGCGCGGGTTCCGGCCGACCGCTTCCTCAATGGAATAGCCTGAAATCTCGGTAAATCGGGGGTTAACATACTCAATCCGGCCGTGCGGGTCGGTAATGATCACAGCCGCGGGGCTCTGCATCACGGCCACGGAGAGCTTGCGCAGTTCCTCTTCACTTTGCTTGCGGCTGGTGATATCGCGCATAGACATCAGGACGCCCGTTACGATCCCGTCAGGTCCGAAGACAGGTGTCTTGATTATCTGAAACCAGGCTTTCTCATGCAGATGAATCAGTTCATCCCTTATCTGCGGCTGTCCGGAATTCATCACTTCGCGGTCTTCTTGACGGTACCGGGCCGCTTCTTCCTTTGGCCATAGATCAAGATCCGTCTTACCGAAAAGATCAGACTCAGACCGACCCCAAAGCCGGACGAACCCCGGATTTACGGCCAAATAAACCAACTCGTTGTTCTTCAAAGAGATAAGATCAGGTGTGGTGGCCAGAATCGTCTGGAAAAGATTTCGTTGCTCCCAAACCCGCGTTCTCTCAAGTTCCAGCTCCGTCATTTTACGGGCCAGGCGATGGCTCCCGATGATCAGCCCAATTAAACCGAGCACCCATATAATGGCATAGGCTAAGATCAAATTAATTGTTTGTTCTCGCTGTTCAAGCAAAAATGGAGCCGCCTGGATGGAGACGCTGATACCGCCACGGACATCGTCTTTTTTATAACCTTGTTTGGCATGGCACTTGAGACAGGAATCTTCTACCCACAGGGGCGCCATATACCGGAAAGTCCCGGAACCATCGTCTGACGGGACCAAGTCCAGTCGGGATTTAACGCCCTGCTCAAATGATGCCAACGCCCCTGTCTCCCATTGGTCCGGAGAATTAGCCGGCCGGATGGGTTTGAGGCTGGTGATGTGGAATTGCACAACATTCTTGGTGGCGGCAATTTCCGACACCTGCCTGGTCATAAAGGCGGGATTAACCTTGGTCAAGGCCAGGCCGGCGGTGGTGGTCACGTCGCGGTTGGGGATTTCCAAAAAAGGATTGGACTGCGTTTCTTTGGTGATGGGGACATAGACCCCGCCATGGATGGAATTCCATGATCGAGTCAAAACGATCAGTTGAAAAAAGGCCTGGGCCTCGTGGTTCACCAGTTCCACGGTCTGGTGTCTGGCCTGCCTGACATTCCAACTCAGCAGAAAGACTAATACGACCGTCCAGGTAAGGCTGATCATAACCGGCCACGGCAGTGGTAATCTGGTGCTCTTTGTTGCCATTATCAGTACACCTCTTCTCTCGTCTCCAATCATTCCCCGAAACAGTCAAAAAAACGGCCAAACTAAAACGCAAGCTCATCTAAAACAGAAACCCCAACTAGCCGATATGGCAGGCAGCATCATTGATTATCCAATAACCTTTACCGATTATTGACATGGGGTAAGGTAGCATAGTGCGGCAATCAAGTCAATCGGATATTTTTTATTTTAAACCAGTTAGTTATATTCTGTTTCGACTTGCCTGGAAAGGACTGCGAGATGACTATGCAGCTTTTGTCTGTTAGGCCCCCTGGCGTTGGGAGAGAAAGATAATACACGATGGTTTTCGGAAACCGACGGTCGAGGCCGCCCGTGTTTGGTATTGACTCCGCCAGGCGATTATGCCAAATTATATCGGTGAAACGTGGTGAGGGGATGTCTTTTGAGCGGGTTCGGCAAAAGGAATCCTTCCGGCTCACCAGGCTAAAGTTTGTTTCTTCACTCACAGCGCGGTCTTCCGCCGCAACCAAGTTAATTAAAAATGCAGGGGGACATAGTCATGCACCGAGTAATGATTCAACCGGCCGACTATCAAAACTGCCTTGCCGCAGTCAAGACTGCCTTCGAGCTTTTTCCTTTGAACGTTAGGGGGAAGAAGGTTTTGGTCAAACCCAACGTGCTCCGAGCCTCTGAACCCGGAGAAGCAGTTACAACCAATCCGGCGGTGTTACGGGCGGTGGTCCAATGTCTGGAGGAAATGAATCCAGCCCAAATTATAGTTGGGGATAATCCTGGGTTGATGAGCTACGGAGCCAATGAGGCCAGCTTCCGGCAGACGGGATTGTATGAAGCGTCCCTGGGGCATTATCGAAATATCGGCCTGGACGCAGTCGAAGTAAGCTTCAACCCCGAATATGTGAACCGGTTGAGCATCTCACGGGCCGTGTTAGAGGCCGACGTTATCATTTCCATACCCAAGTTTAAGACTCACGGCCTGACTATCTTGACTGGCGCCATAAAAAACAGCTATGGTATCCTTCTCGGCGCCCAAAAAGCCGCATTACACAAACTGGCCGGCATCCCTGCTCAATTCCAAGAACTTATCGTAGATGTCTTTCGGCTCCGAA
>JADFYC010000518.1 GCA_015233295.1 Deltaproteobacteria bacterium
AAAACGCTTTGATCAGGCCGGCAGGTGCATAAAATGTGGTATGTGCCTGGCCGTGTGCCCTTCATACCGGGTGACCAGATTGGAAAGCCTGGGGGCTCGCGGGAGGATGGCCGCGGCCGGCGCCATTGACCTGGGTCAATCGGACTTATTATCTCCCCATTTACGCGAGACAATCACCGCCTGTCTGCTTTGCGGGGCCTGCGGCCGGGAATGTGCCGGCGGGTTATCCGCCGATGTGGTTGTCCAGTCCCTGCGGCAGGAAACCGTGAAAGCCCAAGGGATGCCGTTGGTCAAGAAGTTGTTGCTTGAAGGGTTGCCTCCCCATGGTGCCGTGCCCCGGGCGGCATCAAAAACTATGTCCCGTGTGTCGGCCTGGCTGAACCAGTGTGTTCCGCCCGGCATAGGGCTCAGAGATCGGTTTCCCCTACCCGCCCTGCTCAACCGGATGTACTTTCCAGCCATCCCACGACGCTCTTTCCTCGACGCTATCTCCACATCTACACGGGACCGGATTATCCCGTCAACCCCACCTCCTGAATCCGGGAAACCAGGTCCGGCCGGGTTCCGGGTGGCCCTTTTTTTAGGCTGCATGGCGAATTACCTGCTGCCCGAAGTGTCCCAGGCCACGGTTGCCATTTTGAACCGGTCAGGCTTTACCGTGACTATTCCCAAAAACCAGACCTGCTGCGGCTTGGCCGCCTGGAGCGCCGGCGACGTGGCCCGATCAGAAGCCTTGATCACCGCAAATCTGGCTGTTTTCAAGGATATCGAGGCGGATTACATTGTCAGCCCGTGCGATTCTTGTACCGCCTACCTAAAAACTGCGGCGGAACATACCCGGCATCCCGACGCCCTGAAGTTGGCCGGAAAGGTTATGCCGCTGTCTGAGTTGTTAGTCAATATTGCCGGACTGGGACAAACCGGTTCTGCACCTTTCCCCGATGAAGCCCGGCAACGGGAGGACGACCATCTCCCGGACTTATTAGTAACCTATCACGATCCCTGCCATCTCAAGAATAAACTCAAAATCACCGCCGCTCCCCGGCGTCTGATCGCCTCCAGGCCCCACGTCCGGCTGGTGGAACCGGGAGGTCAAGTGACGTGTTGCGGCCATGGCGGTCTTTTTTCCGTCACCCATCCCGGGTTGTCCCTTAAGATTTCGGAAGAACGAATCGACCGGATAGCGGGGACCATGGCCGATGCCGTGATCACCGGATGTATGGCCTGCGTACTTCAACTGAGAGATGGGGCGGCCCGCCGAGGGAATAGTCCGTTGGTGCTTCATCTGGCTGAATTCCTGCAATCACGCATTTAGATTAACTTCCTGGTGGGTTAAAGATCTTAACCTGCCCAGGCGTAAGTCAATACCGGGTCTTCCGGGCTTCCTGTTTACTCCCCTGCCTCAGATTATTAGCGCCTGTCTGAATAAAGTTCTTGAAAGAATCCTATCATTTTTGTTATCTTGAATCATCAGCTATGAACATTTGATCAGGGCCTTTACTGCACACCATATGGACTATGATAAAGTCGACCAGCCTGTCAAACTTGAAAGTGAACTCCAACCTATGTCAGCCATTAAGACAGATTCACTTACTACTAATGATTTGGACCGATTCAAGACAATCGTCGGCACGGTATTAAGTCAGGCTTTGGATCATATCACCACCATCCAAGGCTGGGTGGGATATGTGGATCGTGACTCTAAACAGATGATCACTCTGGCCCAAAAAGGACTTGACCGGATTCACCTGGAGAAGATGCGGCTTTCAACCCGCACCGGCTTCTTGAAAGACTTAATGGCCCGAAAAATACCCGGATTGGTTGAGAAAGAGGAGATCCCCCCATCTACGGCCAAGAAGTTGCCCATAAAACCTCCTTTCTTTTTCGTTCCAATTATCGTGGGGGAGCGGACGGTCGGCATCATCCTTCTTTCCAGCGACTTAACAGATATCAATTTCAACACGACCGATGCCCTGTTGCTTATTTCTTTGTCTGTCCAGGCGGGTGGGATGCTGGAAAGCATCCGGATCTACGACAACCTGTCGGCCAGGGAGAAAGAGCTGCTTCATCTGCACAATATGGTGTTGGAAAGCCGCAATAAACTCCTGTTTGTTTTTGACACTATCCCCGATTTCATCTTTACCGTTGATCAACAACTAAAAATTATAAATATCAATAAAGCCATGGCCAAAAAGCTGGGCCGCCATCCCCGGGAATTAGTGGGGCAAGACTGCCACGGGATTTGTGCCGGAGTAACCTGTAACTTCTCCACCGATGACATTACTTGCCCGGTCAGACAAACCTTTGCCACAGGAAGGGGCCTGAACTGGATAAGTTCTTCACCGGGTCCCGATGGGGAAGAGTTTTTTGCGGAAGCTTACACTACTCCCATGGCGGACGCCGACGGGCGAATAGTCCAGGTAATTATCGTCAGCCGGGACATAACCGAGAG
>JADFYC010000519.1:0-416 GCA_015233295.1 Deltaproteobacteria bacterium
CCTTCCTCATGATTTCCTCCCGGCCGAAGGCGGTAATCATGATAATCAGAGGAACTTGGGCTAACTTGCTGTCTTGCTTGATATGTTGTGATGTTGAAATCCCGTCCATCCCGGGCATCTTCCAGTCCATAAACACAAGATCATAGGGTTTTTCAGCCGACGCCCGGGCCAGTTCCTTGAGCGCCGCGTCGCCGGATTCCACGGCCGTCGTCTCGAACCGAAAAGATGTCAACATCTCGCTCAAGACTATTCGGGCCGCCTCATTATCATCCACGACCAGGACCTTTAAACCGGCCAGGTCAACGGGGGCCGTCTGGGGTTGCTCGCAACCTGACGATATATCGAATCCGGCGGTGAAGGAGAAAGTACTACCCTGGCCAGGTTGACTGGTGACGGAGATATTCCCGCCCATCATC
>JADFYC010000519.1:525-1270 GCA_015233295.1 Deltaproteobacteria bacterium
ATTCCAATACCGGAATCAGTCACGGAAAATCTGATGCGGCAATGCTCCTGATTGGCGTCCACAAGTCCGGCTTTTACCAAAATATGGCCCGACTCTGTAAACTTAACGGCATTATTGGTCAGGTTGATCAAAATCTGCCCCAACCGGAGGGGGTCACCTATAAGAGTCCGGGGAACATCATTGGCCAGATGGACGATAAGTTCGATGCCTTTTTCAGCCGCTTTGACGGATACCATGTTGGCCACATCGGTCATTAGGTTATCCAACCGGAAATCAATGGCCTCCATCTCCAACTTGCCGGCTTCAATTTTAGAAAAATCAAGAATGTCGTTAATAATACCCAGGAGCGATTTGGCCGAAGATTCTATCTTGGTCAGGTAATCGCGTTGCTTTCCGGTGAGTCCGGTCTTTAGGGCCAGGCTGGAGAATCCGATGATGGCGTTCATAGGTGTTCTGATCTCATGGCTCATATTGGCCAGAAACTCGCCCTTTGCCCTGGTGGCGGCTTCGGCTGCCTCGCGCTCTTTTTCAGCCTGTTCCTTTTGCTTGCGTTCATCGATGTCGATCAATGTGCCTTCATAATGAACCAACTCCCCCTGGTCACTAAAGACCGAGTAAAGAGATATGGCGCCCCAGAATGTGCCGCCGTTTTTACGCCGGAGCTGGTTTTCAAAATTAATCACCCGGCCATGCCGGTAAAGGGTTTCAAGTAACCTTTCGTGGTCGGTTGGATCAACATAGCACT
>JADFYC010000519.1:1311-2448 GCA_015233295.1 Deltaproteobacteria bacterium
TAGCCCAGCAGCCTGGCCATAGATGAGTTGGCGTTGAGGTACCGGCCTTCGGGAGTGGACTGGAAGAGGCCCTCAATCGCGTTTTCAAAGATATCCCGGTATTTCTTTTCCGATTCAGCCAGGGCGTCTATATTTTCCTGCAACTGACGGGACATGGAAGAAAAGGCGTGGCCTAGAACATCATTTTCCGATAGGGGTTTTATTTTCAAACCAAAGTCGCCCGCGGCGATGGACGTGGCAGCCTTTGCTAATGTTTTAAGATAGATGGACATATTCAAAAATGCGTGACCCAGGACATCGTGCGGAGAGCGAGGCTCGATCTGGGCGCCTAAGTCACCTGTAGAGACGCTGGCGGCGACTTGGGCCATGTCGTTTAAGTAATTGATCATCTGATGGAAAGCTGAGCCTAGGACGTCATCTTTTGATTTTGGATCGGCCTCCTGCCGGACATCGCCCGAAGCGATAGCTATGGATATGGCGGCCATTTGGTTTAGATACGAGGCCATATTTTGAAAGGCCTTCATTAGCCGGTCGTTTTCGGAGCGTTCCTTTACTTCCACCAGAAGATTTCCTCTGGCGATCTCATCCGCCAGCCGGGTGGTCTCACTCATGGCGTCGTTTAATATATTCAAATTTTCTTTAGTTGCATTAAAATCACCGCTAAATGAGGCGGTGACCTTTTCCGGGATATCCCCCTTGGCAATCAGTTCGATTATTTCTGCAGCCACACGGAAGGGACGGACAAAGGCGTCGATGACATTGTTTACCCCAATGATCAGATTACGCCAATCCCCGGCGAAATCGGCCGCCTGCCCTCGGCTGTTTAGCTGGCCGTCGCTGATGGCCTTTATCAGCCAATCCGTCTCCGTTAGCGCCAGGCCGATGGTTTCTTTCATATGACTAAAGGCGTTGGCCAAATCACCGATTTCGTCCCGCCGCCGGACAGCGATATTTTTGCTGAAGTCCCCATCGGCGATGGAGATGGCGATATTAACCAACTGTTTTACCGGACTGATGACAATCTTATTCAGCATCACAAACAGAAAGGCGAATTCGCCCACGATATGGCTGAGTTGCTTCGAGATAACGGCCTGTTTGGGGCTGATTTCCCGGAAGAGTACGGCGGAGCGGCCATGG
>JADFYC010000051.1 GCA_015233295.1 Deltaproteobacteria bacterium
TTCCGGTATCTTCTACAGTAATTACAGTCCATCCGTTGTCAGGGTCCAGTTTAGCCGCAATGGTGATTTGTCCCGGCGGTTCCGTGATGGCTTGAATTGCGTTCATCAACAGATTCAGAAAGACTTCCTGCATCCGTTGCGTTTCTAAGTGCAGCATCATATTACCGGGGACATCCCGAATAATTTCAATACCAGGCGGAACGTGGCTGGATATTAGCCTCACCGCCTTTTCGACGACGTCACAAAGACAGGTCGGACAGAGAGAAAACTTCTTGACCCGAGAAAACTCCAGGAGACCCCTCACAATATCTCTGGCCCGATGGACTTCCTGTTCCACGTTGGTCAACATCTTATGGGCTAATTCCGGGTCCATTTGGCCAAATTCCTCAAGCAAAATCTGGCAGGAAGTAGAGATATTGTTTAATGGATTATTCAACTGGTGGGCGATACCGGAAGTTAGAATACCTATAGAAGACAGCTTCTTGGCCTGAAGGAGCTGATCCTGCCGTTTTTCTAGTTCGGCCACCATGCGGTTAAAGGCCTCGACCACCCGCTGGGTTTCGTCGCGGGTATCAACCACCGGCAAGGGAGCGAAATGCCCTTGAGCAATTTTTAGGGTTGTCTTTTCAATCACGCGCAGCGGAGTAAGGATCTTCCGAGAGACCATCGGGACCAGGAAAAGACCCATGCCCAAAAAAATAACCAGGGCTGATATTAGTTGCGTCTTCAAGGCGCGGATTATGGCGATGATGCTCCGGCGTTCATAGCCGGCGACGCTCATCGACAGCTCAACTAAATTTTTGCCCCTTTCCCGCAATTGTTCTTCTATCCCTTGCCTGGAGTGGCCGTCAATCTGGTGGGGTGAGGCGGCCATCTGAATCATCACCTGCCGATAGGCCACAAATTCCGTCTCCAGTTGCTTGAGCAAGTGCCGGTCGTGAACATATTGTGACTCTGACGAGATATTAGCCAGCACTTCCAGCCCCTGCTTCACATAGCGCTGGTTCTCCTTGATATCGTCACTGGATCCATAAAGCAGGTAATTCTTTTCATATCGGCGGATTTCCAAGATAGTGTTGCTCAAATCGTCGGCAATTTCTACAACATGTTGTTTATATTGTATTTTTGATAAATAGATGTAGGAAATAACACCGATGAAGCCCACCGCCAAGATACAGACCGTCAAGCCCACCATGACTTTTTGTCGAATATTTAAATAAATATGAATCTTCCAGGCCATCGGATACCCCACTAGAGCCGACCGAAATCAAAATATTACATTCGTCGTTCATTCATTGAAAAAGCATAATGCAGAGGGTGCCTTCCTTTGCGTTATGCTTCCTCAAGAATTCCGGATGGCGGTTTAGAGTCAACGTTACGGGGGACAGGCGGGCAACCCGTCCCCACAGTCGTTTTCCAAAAGTATCTATCAGATGGAACTAGCCACGCAGGGGCATGACGCTCACTTTGATATCTTTTACGCCCTCTAGCTTACCGACCACGGCTTGAATGTCGCCAATGATCTCTGACTCGGAATCAATGGAAGTCTTGACATTAACAAATATATCACCATCTTTGGACGAAACGGCGACATTAGGATATTTCTTCACCAGGGACACTTCTGCCTGCGAAGCCAAGACCATGTCATCGAGTATCTTTTTGGACTCGGGCGTAGCCTGGAAGCAGGGGAGCTTGGCCGCATGCAACAGGATATCCACCGCGTCGTCCACCGTCAACTTCTTGATGCTCAAAACCACATCATACAAGTTGGGGTCGGAAGTATCCACCCCGTAAAGGCTGAGGCTCCATTTGCGTCGTTCATCGTCGTCCTTTTTCAAAATAAATCGAGCTTTTTCGGCAGAAATGCCCTCCCGTTTCATCTCCGCCATGACCCGGTCTTCTATGTCGGCCTGGATCCTGACCTTCAGCACATGGGGGATGCCCTTGAGGAAAAAGTGGCCACCCAACCCGTGATAGACTACGTTGTCTTTCTGGACGTGTTTTAACAAAATGGACCGAAAAAAGGCAATATAGATTTCCTTACCGAAAGTGAACCGGTCAAGGATTGAGGGGGCGTCATGGACGGCCCGGACCATTTTGATTTCCGGGATATTGAATTTCTCTGATGCCTCTAAAATCAAACCCCGCGAAATAACCTCATAGTTCAAAGCCTGAGCCAATTTTTCGGCCACTTCTTTTCCGCGGCTGTAGGAGCCTCTGGAAATGGTAATAATGGGCATGCTTTTCTCCTTTCTTGATTAGGCCATTTGAAGAAATTCACCGCCTGATCTCGGTTCATTCAGATGTAACTTGATGAAACAAACCGGAGGCGGTCAGCTTTCAGGGCTCAACAGAGGTCAGGACAACCGGTAGCTAAGTGCCTAGGCTAACTACATAGATACCGTAGACAATGAGGCCGGGGGGACGCTGACGCATCGTTGTTAACTAAAAGCTGACCCCTAAAAGCTGATTGCTTAAAACAAATCCCTGTGATTTTATGGCACATTATATTAAAAAAAACGTAAAAACGCCAGCGCAAAATTAAGAACGGACTAATCAAAATGATCAATGCCGAAACCGGGACAGTGCCTTTGGCCGCGGTGGCGGTCACGGTCTCACCGGCAATGAATGACTCAAATAGATTTCCTGGGGGGACACCACCGCCCGATAGGCCAGAGGTTCCACCCCGTGTCGGCTGACCTGGCGCAGCAAGCGACCATAAGTCGGATCAATCGCGTCGGCCGGGGCCACTCCTGATCCGTCCGGCCGCTGGACCACAAAAAATATCACCGCCCGGTGCCCCTCAGTCACCATCTGGGCCAATTCCCGGAGATGCTTCTGTCCCCTGGTCGTGACCGCATCAGGGAAAAGGGCCATGTCGTTTTCCACTAAAGTAACGTTTTTCACTTCCACATAACACAGCCCGGCTTTCCCTTTGAGCAACAGGTCCACCCGACTGTTGGTCCCGTAAGGAACTTCCGAGAGGATGGTCTCATACCCCTGGAGCTCCTTAATCACTCCATTCTCGATGGCTTCCTTGACCAGTTTGTTGGGATACCCGGTGTTGATCCCAACCCAGAAACCAGACACCTGAACCAGTTCCCAGGTGTGTTTATATTTCCGCTTAATATTGTCGGCCACCGACAATAGCACCGGGCTACCCGGCAGATTACACCCTCTCATGCTCCCGGAGTTAGGGCAATGGGCCGTGACCACATTCCCGTCGTCCAGACACACGTCAGCCAAAAAGCGCTTATAGCGTTTCACCAGGGTGCCTGAATGTAATGGAGAAGGTAGTTTCATCTGTGATAGGGTCGGGGTAAGTGGATTAGATCGGTCCGTGGCCGTCGGCCGGACGCTAGCTTGAATGTCCATGTGCAGTTTAAATCGGTTTCCCGGTGATGTAAACAAACATTGTCATCCTATGTCTGAAGTCTAAACAATCCTTTTAAGTTGCATGATCAATTTCAGCCGTGATAGCTCCGGGGTTGATTTTAAGTGAGTTTTTTGGTATTGGGGCTATATGATTGTCTTCCTACTAAAAAGACTGGTGGCCATGATCCCGATGCTCTTGGGGATCACGGTGATTTCCTTTGCCGTGATCCATTTGGCCCCGGGCTCGCCTACGGACATGGAGACCATGATGATGCCCAAAGCCTCACTGGAGGCCAAGGCTAGATTGCGGGCGTTGTATGGTCTTGATCAACCTCTGCATATTCAGTACTGGAACTGGCTGAGACGGCTGGTTAAATTTGACTTTGGCGATTCCTTCGCCCCGGACCGGAAAAAGGTTATTGATAAGATTGCGGAACGCTTACCTATTACCATTTTGATCAATGTGCTATCCTTGTTTATGATTTTTTTGGTCGCCATCCCAATCGGCGTCCTCTCTGCCACCCACCAGGACACGTTTTTTGATAAAGTGACCACGGTGTTTGTTTTTCTGGGTTTTGCCACCCCGACTTTCTGGTTAGCCCTGCTATCTATGATTCTGTTTGGCGTTCATTTGCAGTTGCTCCCAATATCAGGCATAAAGTCAATGGGGTATGAAGAGTTATCGGGCATTGGAAAAGTGATAGATGTCGGACGGCATCTCGTTTTACCTCTGCTCCTGTCAGCGTTCGGAGGATTGGCCGGCGTGTCTCGCTACATGCGGGCCAATATGCTGGAAGTCATCCGCATGGATTATATCGTCACGGCCAGGGCAAAAGGATTAAGAGAATCGGTCGTTATCTATAAGCATGCTCTCCGAAACGCCTTAATGCCGGTAGTCACTATTCTCGGGTTGTCCGTTCCGGGATTGATTGGCGGCAGTGTTATCTTTGAATCCATTTTTGCCATTCCCGGGATGGGTCAGATGTTTTATCAAAGTGTTATGAGCCGAGACTATCCGGTCGTGATGGGCGGTTTGGTTATTGGGGCAGTCCTGACCCTCCTGGGTAATCTCCTGGCCGATATATCCTATGCCCTGGTTGATCCCCGGGTCCGGGTGCGACATGAAGGGTGACGGCATCTCCAACTTTAGGGAATTCCTGGCCCGGTTGGTTAGTAATCGGCTGGCCCTGGCCGGGGGTGTGGTTGTGGTTTCTCTGTTCTTGCTCTCGCTGCTGGCCCCCCAGATCGCCCCATATGACCCGGACGAAGTGGATGTCAAGAATATCCTGGCCGGGCCCGGACGGCAGCATCTCTGCGGAACAGACGATGTCGGCCGAGATGTCTTCTCCCGGATGGTCTACGGCGCTCGCATCTCCTTGAAGGTGGGTTTTGTGGCCGTGGGGTTGGCCACGATGATCGGGGTAGTGTTGGGCGCCCTGGCCGGGTTTTACCGGGGTTGGGTTGAAAACGTGATCATGCGTTTTGTCGATTTGATGCTTTGCTTCCCATCTTTTTTTCTAATCCTGGCCGTGGTCGCCATCTTGGAGCCAAGTATATGGAACATTATGATTATTATCGGCCTGACCGGGTGGATGGGCGTGGCTCGGCTGGTCCGGGCGGAATTCCTGACTCTCAGGGAGCGTGATTTTGTCATTGCGGCCAGATCATTGGGGGCCGCGGACCTGAGGATAATTTTTGTTCACATTCTGCCTAATGCCCTGCCGCCGGTGCTGGTTTCAGCCACCTTGGGTGTGGCCGGAGCCATTCTGACGGAATCGGCCTTGAGTTTTTTTGGGCCTGGGGGTGCAGCCGCCCACGCCGTCTTGGGGAAATATCTTGATGGCCGGAAAAGACAATATCGAAATAGCCTGGTGGTTATCACTCTATCCGGGCTTATCTATTCTAATAACCGTACTAGGTTATAACCTTTTAGGAGAGGGGATTCAAGCCGCTTTGGACCCCCGACTGAGGACACGATCATGAAGAAAAGGGTTAGAAGCGGGTTGGAAGTTTTCTTAGAGGAAAAACCGGATTGGATCAAAGGACTCAAAATGGGACTGCTGTCTAACCAGGCTTCGGTAGGCCCGGATTTTACTCACAGCCGTCACTTGATCAACCAGGCCTATCCCGGGCAACTAGCCGCCATTTACTCCCCGCAGCACGGATTCCGGGGAGAAAAGCAAGACAACATGATGGAATCAGAGGATTTGGTTGATCCTGAATTGAACATCCCCATTTTTAGTCTTTACAGCTACACCCGACGTCCGACGCCGGAAATGATGGACCCGATAGACGTTATTATCATTGATATTCAAGAAGTCGGCTGTCGAGTTTACACGTTTATCTCCACTGTCGCTTATCTCATGACCGCCGCCGCCGATTTCGGCAAAGAGCTGGTGATACTGGACCGGCCCAATCCCATCGGCGGGTTGGAGGTAGAAGGCAATATATTAAAGCAGCATCTGTCTTCATTTGTCGGCTTGTACCCTATTCCCATGCGCCACGGCATGACCATCGGAGAGATGGCCGGGTTATTCAACCAGGAATTCGAGATCGGATGTTCCCTGCACGTCATGCGGGTCGACGGGTGGCGCCGCGAGATGTATTTTCCCGAGACCGGTCTGCCCTGGGTCTTGCCTTCGCCCAATATGCCGACCCCGGAGACAGCTATCGTCTACCCCGGTCAGGTGGTATTGGAAGGGACGAATGCCTCGGAAGGCCGCGGCACCACTAAGCCCTTTGAGCTCTTCGGGGCGCCCTATATCGAACCGGCCAAATTCAAGGCGGCCTTAGATAGAGAAAACCTCCCCGGCGTCATTTTCCGGGAAGCCTGGTTTGAACCTCGCTTCAGCAAATGGACGGGGCAGTTATGCGGCGGCCTTCAGATTCATGTCGTAGATAAGAAAGTTTTCCGTCCTTACCTGACGACGTTAACCATCATTAGCCGGCTATTGGAACTTTATCCTGAAACCTTTAAATGGCGGCAGGATCCTTATGAATATGAGGACAAAAAATTGGCCATCGATTTACTGCTGGGTAATGAGACCATCCGTCGCGGTCTAGAAAAAGGCGCCCCGCCCAAAGAGTTGGAGACTTCTTGGGCTGCGGAGCTAGCCACGTTCATGGATCTTCGAGCCGGCTATCTGCTTTACAAGTAGCCTAACCGACTGTATTCCCGTTGCCTTGGTGGGCCGGCGAGGCCCGACAAAAAGTCAGAAAGGAGTTTATATGGGCAAGATGGCTTTTCTTTTCCCCGGACAGGGGTCCCAGTTCGTCGGCATGGGTAAGGACCTGTTTGACGATTATGAGCCGGCCAGGAAAATATTTGCTTTGGCCTCGGAGGTAGCCAACTTTGACGTGGCCAGGCTGTGTGCTGAAGGACCAATGGACAGGCTGACTCTGACGGCTAACTTGCAACCTGCCGTCACGGCTGTTAACCTGGCCTTCATGACCCGGTTGCTCGAAGCCGGCCTGAAACCGGACTTTACGGCCGGACACAGCCTGGGTGAATTTTCCGCCCTATGTCTGGCCTCGGTCACAACCGTGGAAGATACGTTCAAGTTAGTCAATAAACGGGGCGAACTGATGCACCGGGATGCTCTGGCCCGCCCTGGAACCATGGCCGCGGTCATCGGCCTGACCTCGGAGCAGGTCGCCCAGGCAGTGGCTTCCGCCCAAAGCAAAGGGATCGTGGCCCTCGCCAATCTTAACACGGCCGCCCAAACGGTCATCACCGGGGAACCTGAGGCCGTGTCTGCCGCTTCCCAGGCCGCCCAGGAAATGGGGGCCAAGGTCATGACCCTAAAAGTCAGCGGCGCCTGGCACAGCCCCTTGATGGCAGAAGCCGCCAAAGATTTTCAGCAATTCATGAGCGGGATCACGTTCAAAGCCCCCCAGATGTCCCTGGTCTTGAACGTCACAGCAGACATTTCAGACGACCCGAATGCCATCAAGGCTGTTATGACCCGACAGCTCACCAGCCCGGTGAAATGGTATCAAGGGATCGAAAAGATGATTGCGGCCGGGGTGGATACATTTGTGGAAGTCGGGCCCAAAAACGTCCTCACCGGAATGATGAAGAAAATCCTCCCCAAAGATTCCCCTGCCACCGTCATCCAGGTGGGCGACCTGCCCAGCCTGAACAAGTTTTTGTCCAGTCACAAAGGGTAGGACCATTCTGTGGTTTTAAGAAACGGGCGGCGCGGAAGCGTCGTCCTTCCGCGCTGGGGGATTGATATATTAGAACAGCTTGACAATGGCAATCGCAGCCGCAATCAGGGTCAGGCACATCCCGATATTCCATTTGATAAGGCTAACTTGCATTTGGGCTATATCGGCCTTGACGTCTTTTCTTAAGCCCTCAATATCCGTCTTGGTCGATAATTTTAGTTCTTCTATATCCCGCTTGACATCGGCAATATCTCGTTGAGTGGCTGATCTTAATCCCTCAATGTCTCGTTGAGTGGCTAGCCTTAAGCCATCAATATCTCTTTTCGTCGCCACCTCAGAAAGTTACTGTTTGAGCGTCTCCCGTAAAATTTCGGACAACTCCCGGCTGGTGGTATCGGGCAACCCACTCTTGGACAACCGGTCATAAACCGATAAGGTATCAAAGTATTCCATATCTCACCCCCTCCTGGACAGATTAACATGACCGGTCGGTGAATCTCAACTATAAAATATAGGTCATCTGCCGAGAATAGAGGTAATCCCAAGAGAGAAAGTAACCCGAATGAAAAACAATGAGAGCTTACATCTGATGACAAGGATATTGGCCAGGCGTTACGCTTGGGGTGTTATATCTATTTTATCCTTCCTGCTATCGGCCGTAGTCTCCGGTGCCGCGGCCACCCCTGCTCTGACCAAGACCTGTACTACTCTATGCCGGGGTTTGCCCGGTCTGACGCCTGCTGAATGTCAAAAGAGCGGTTTGGAGCCGTCCGGAGCGTTATCCAACAATGGTGTTCCTATTTTGATTAAAGAGTATCCTCCTGTTCGTTCTCGCAAACCTCAAGCGCGCATCCTCGTCATCGGCGGCACACATGGCGATGAACCGGCCACGGTCATCACGGTCTTCAATTGGATGCAGAAACTTGACCGGTATCACTCCGGGGTTTTTCACTGGAAGGTCGTCCCCCTGCTCAACCCGGACGGTCTGCTCAAAAAAAAGCCCACCCGGACCAACGCCCGGGGTGTGGACCTCAACCGAAATATGCCCACTTCGTTAGGGGGCCGGGGGACATATCAACGCTGGGCCGAGAAAACCGGCCGAGATACCCGTCAATTCCCCGGATTGAAACCGGCCGGCGAACCTGAATCCAAATGGCTGGTCAAACTTATTCAGGAGTTCAAGCCCCAGGCCATCATATCCGTCCATGCTCCCCTCAACGTGGTTGATTATGATGGACCCGGACCGGCTCCGACTCAATTGGGTCGGCTACGATTGCGTCGCCTAGGCAATTTCCCCGGTACATTAGGCAATTATGCCGGTGAAGTGCTGGGGGTGCCCGTGGTCACCTTGGAACTGCCATCAGATACCATCCCGCCATCCTCCGCAGAACTGGCAGCCATGTGGGCAGATCTGGTGAGATGGCTCAAGGCCGGCATCCCGGTCAGCCACCCAGGCAGAGCTCCGGCCAAAATAGTCGACGCCCCGGAAAAGCCGGCCAACTGATTTTGTCGAGCCATCAAGTCTCAACATGACCCGGCCGCCCTTTGGCAAGTGAGCTTGATCATAAAAAAACTGGTCCTTCCTGTAAAATAACCTTTACACCAGTCTTGTCTTGAGGCAAACTACGTGTTTTGACCTGTCTGGGCCGGATTCGTCCGTGGGAGCCTCAGGTAAACTCCACCCACAGCCAATGGCCGGCAACTTCACCACATAAATCATCGAGGTAGCCTCGTGAGAATTGCCATTACCACTGAAATCACCGATGATCCCGAACCAACCGGATGTCAGTACTATGCCTCTCATCTAATCAATGAATTGCTTAAGCGTGACGATCTGGACATCACCCTCATCGGCTCGGACAGATTCCGACGGGAATTGTTTCCCGACAACGCCAGAATTTATATCCATAAACCGCTCCGAATAATGAATACGGCTTTTTTTTCGGCATTGATAAACCCGCCACGCCGGCTTAATGAGTTCGATGTCATTCACTGTCCGGTTCCCATCGCCCCGTTTTTTTTTAAACCGAAGGCCAAAGTGGTGATGTCGATTCACGACCTGATCCCCAATCTCTTTCCGCAATACAATACCGTCAGAAGAAATATCTATTTTAAATACTTACTGAAGCACAGACTGAAGAGAGTAGATAAGTTGATCTCAGTCAGTGAAAGTACCAGGCAGGACTTGATTCGGCTTTTCCATATCCCGCCGGAACGAATCACGACAGTCTATGAAGGTGTCGATGCACAGTTCCAACCTGCCGACAAGCCAAAAGAAGAATTCATCCTGGCGGTGAGCACCCTGGAACCGCGTAAAAACCTAAAAGGAATTATCAATAGTTACATCAGACTCAAGCAACAGTACCATATTTCAACGAAATTACTTCTGGTCGGCCGATGCGGCTGGTATTATCATGACATCTTAAAGGTGCCGGCCGAATACCGGGACGACATTAAATTCTTGGGTTACGTGCCCCGGGGCAGGTTGGTGGAGCTTTATCAGACAGCTCTATTCTTTGTATTTCCATCATTTTACGAAGGATTCGGTTTGCCCGTCCTGGAGGCTATGGCCTGCGGTTGCCCGGTCGTAACCAGCAACCAGTCGAGCCTCCCCGAAGTGGGTGGCCAGGCCTGCCATTATGTTGATCCCTATAAACCAGCGGAGATGGATCAAGCCATTCACCTTCTGTTGATGGATGAAGCCTACCGGGCCGACCTAGCCGCCAAGGGGCTGATCCAGGCCCAAAAATTTTCCTGGAAAAGATGCGCCGAAGAGACTTTCGCCGTTTATAAATCGCTGTGTTGAAGGCGGCTCGTGCCGGGTGCCGAACATAAATCCTTGCGCCGGTGGTCCAGCCGGGTTAATCAACTCCAATTGAAAATGAGCCCGATTTTGTCTTCCCGCCCCAAAGTTCTAGTCATAAACAAGTTTTATCCACCCTGGATAGGTGGCATCGAAAAGGCCGCCGCCTTAACGGTGGAGTCTTTACAGCATGAAATCGACTTTCGAGTGTTGGTTTGCGCCCCCGATGGTCATGGTTCTTCCCAGGTTATGCATGGGGCCACCGTGCTGCGCGCCCCATCCGTCGGTGTCTTTAGGTCTATGCCGGTGTCATTCCGGTTCATGGCTCTTTACCAAAAACTTGTCCGGGACTGTGACATGGTCCATTTCCATGAGCCGTTTCCGATGGGGACCTGGGTGGGTTGGCGCTACGGTTTCCCCTGCGGGGTCTTGACCTATCATAGCGACATCCACCGGCAACGATTCCTCAACTTGGCCTATCAGCCTATTTTCAATCGCTTTCTACATAAAATAGATTTGATCATGCCGACTTCGGCCCGGCTGGCCGCACATTCGAGATCCCTATCGCAATTTGGTCATAAACTCCGTCCGGTCCCACTGGGGATTGAAGATCAGGCCGGTCCGGTTACTCCGACTCAACGGGATCAGATTCAATCCATCCGGGAGTCGGCCCAGGGTCGAACCGTTTTTTTCAATGTGGGAAGAATGGTTTCCTACAAGGGGCTGGATGTCCTGTTAGACGCGATGAAGTATTGCCCCTTCGCCTTCTTATACCTGGTCGGTGATGGACCGGAAAGGCCGAGCCTGGAACGGCTGAGCCAAGCGCTGGGACTGACCGAACGGGTGCGATTCTGCGGCATGGTGCCCGACAAAGACTTGCCGGGATATTTCCGCGCCGCCGATGTATTTGCCCTACCCTCCAATTCTCCAGCCGAGGCCTTTGGATTGACCCAACTGGAGGCCATGTCTTACGGGTTGCCGGTCATCAATACCAATCTCCTCACCGGCGTCCCGGACGTCAGCCTCCATGGCCAAACCGGGCTTACAGTGCCGGTTAATAACTCTCAAGCCTTTGCCGCGGCAATGACGGCTTTGTCCGAGGATGCCGGTCTCCGGGAGATATTTGGGAAGAACGCACGGGAACGCTTCGAACGCCTGTTCACCCTTGAAATCACGGCCAAAGAAACGCTCAAGGTATATCAGGAGGCGTTAACTAAGAGACGGCGGCAGGAGCGTTGACATCTATGAGGTCGAATATGAACCAAAATGATAAACAAGACTCAGGTAAGGCGCCGGTGTTCGTGATCATGGCCGGCGGATTCGGGACCAGGTTCTGGCCACTGAGCACCAAGGAGAACCCAAAACAGTTTCTTGATCTGTTTGGGCACCGCTCCTTATTACAACAGTGTTATGACCGAATTTCCGGGCTGACTTCTCCCGACCGGGTGCTGGTCTTAACGAATCAATCGTTCACATCCCTGGTCAGGAAACATCTCCCGGAATTACCAGAAGACAACATTATTGGCGAACCATCCCGACGGGACACGGCCGCGGCTGTAGCCCTGGCCGCATTCATCTGCCGGGCGCGCTACGGCCAGGCCACCATGGCGGTGTTGGCCGCGGACCACCTGATAGAACCGCGGGATGTCTTCACCAAGACCTTACTTTCGGCGGTGCGGGCGGCCGACGCCGGAGAAAAGCTCTATACTTTCGGTATCTCGCCGACTTACCCGGCCACTGGTTACGGTTACTTAGAATTGGGTGAATGTCTTGATGACGATAATGGGATCAAACATTTTAAGTTGATCAGCTTTAAGGAAAAGCCGGACTTCGACACTGCCCGAAACTATCTGGAATCCGGCCGGTACAGGTGGAACAGCGGCATGTTCGTTTGGCGGACCGATACAATCATCAATGAGATCAAACAACATCTGCCCCAGCATTATGAAGCCTTTGCTGAGCTGATACCATCTTACCGTACTCCCGCCTGGGAAGAAAGGCTCCGGGCCACCTTTGAGGCCCTAAAGCCTATTTCCATCGACTTCGGGGTAATGGAAAAGGCCCGGCAGGTATCCTGCGTTTCCTGTTCATTTAACTGGAGTGACGTCGGTGGTTGGCCGGCTTTGGATGGGCTGCTTGACCAATGTGAGGAGGGCAACTCTGCCCGAGGACAACTGGTCACTCACCAGGCCGAGGGGAACCTGGTCTATGCCCAAGACGAATCCGAGCAAGTGGCATTGGTCGGGGTGTCCAACCTGATCGTGGTCAGAGCGGGAAAGCAAACTCTAATAGTGCCCAAAGATCGGGCCGAAGAAATTAGACACCTGGTGGCCAAACTTCAAGACGCCAATTAAGCATCACCGGCTATCCGCCATAAACAATATATTACCCCAGGACTGCTGTTTCTGGTTGCATGTTGCTGGTTACTTGTTGCTTGTTTCTGGTTACTTGTTGCTTGTTTCTGGTTACTTGTTGAAGAATACCAGTAACTGGTAACGAGAAACATGCAACGAGAAACTTGCAACGAGTTGACCATGACCCCGCCGGGTAAGACTATCCTACTAATTAATCCCTGGATTTATGATTTTGCCGCGTTTGACATGTGGGCCAAGCCATTGGGGTTACTTCTCTTAGGCGGTGAATTAATGAAGCGGGGTTACCAAGTCCGGCTGGTGGATTGCCTGGACGCCCCGGCCACCAGACGCCGGTTTGGCACCGGAAAGTTCAAGAAAACTGATATTCCCGTACCCAGCACGTTATACGGAATTAAGAGACATTTTGGCCGCTATGGCTTGTCATCGGATGATTTCTTAACCAAACTGGCCCAATCGCCTCGTCCGGCAGCCATTTTGGTCACCTCTCTCATGACTTACTGGTATCCGGGGGTGGTAGAGGCTATCCGGTTAGCCAGGTTGGTGCATCCCGGCGTTTCCATCATTCTGGGCGGGATTTATGCTCAGATTTGCCTGGAACACGCCCGCGAGGTCTGCGGGGCGGATGTGGTCTTTGCCGGAAATGATCTGGCCGCGGCCACCCAACTGGTGGCTGAGGTGACCGGTGGCGGGGCGGAGACTGATCATTCCGAAGACTCGTCCATCGGACCTTTTCCGGCCTGGAAGCTCATCTCCGAGCCGTCATATTTGGTGACGGCCACCTCATTTGGTTGCCCGTTCAGTTGCCCCTACTGTGCCTCGAAAATACTCAACCGGACATTTTGGCAACGTGACGTGGACGTGGTCCTGGCCGAGATTCTCCACTGGCATAAAATCAGCGGATTGCGAGATATCGCCTTTTATGATGACGCCCTGTTGGTCAATGCACCGGATCACATTGTCCCTATTTTGGAAGGGCTGGTTGCCACCGGGATAGATTTTCGGCTGCACTGCCCAAATGGTTTGCATGTATCGCTGCTTACGGAAGACCTGGCGGCTCTCCTGTTTCGAGCCGGTCTAACCACCATCCGATTGGGCCTGGAAACGGCCTCGGCGACCTCTACAGCCGCGCTGGGGGCGAAGACGTCTTTTGAAGATTTCAAACGGGCCATCAAAATGCTTCGTCAAACCGGATTTCAGCCCCATAATCTGGGAGCCTACCTGTTGGTTGGACTGCCGGGACAAAGCGCTGCGGAAGTAGAAAACTCCCTGTTTCAGGTAATGGAGACCGGGGCCAGGCCCTACCTGGCTGAATACTCTCCATTACCCAAGACGGCATTGTGGCCCCAGGCACTGGCGGCGGCTAAGTTTGATCTAACCGAGCCCCTTTATCACAACAACACCCTCCTGCCCTGCTCCGGCCCTGATCTCACTCATGACTTCCTGTCCAGAATGCGGAAGAAAGTGGCGGATCAATTTCATGCCCGGTGAAACACCAACTTCTAACTGGGGCTGCCGATCGGGTGAAAACAGCCCGCCAATGGTCCGAACGGCCTGGCGGCTAAGCGGTAAAATAACAACTCATTTTATCTCTAAAAGATAGGATAATCATGGGCATGGGCGCGGCCACACGGGGACGAGGGAATGCCGACCGGAAAAAATCTCTGATCAATATCCGTGACATTCCTCTTTTACATGACTTTTGGGGAAAAAATTTCAAACGATATCTGAACTCCGAGGCGCTCAGGCGAACCTTAAGGGCGGCTTTATCTCATCCCCAAGGAGAGTTGATCACCAGCTTGTCCGTGCTTAGGGGCGGTCCGTTCCTCCCGGATGGTCTTCATCAGGTCGACGTCAGTTTGTTTCAAGAGGGGGATTTTCAGTATGTGTTTAAGGTTACCGTCCGGACCTATGATGGGGCGGAAACCCATCTGGCCATGATCGTAGCCAAAGACACCGGGCACCTGAGCCAATTGGCCCGGTCTGAACATGGGAACCTGAAGTATCTCTATCAGCACCGTCCCGAATATCTGGTCAGGCCGTTGTCCGGCGGGGAATTGCCGGTATCGCCTCAACAGGGCGGCTTAACCAGGCCGGTCT
>JADFYC010000520.1 GCA_015233295.1 Deltaproteobacteria bacterium
AGCAAGCCAGATTATCCGACAGTTTTTTAGATGTATCGGGCGATAGCAGCGCCTGGGTAAACTCATGAGCCAGCTCGACGGGGTGAAGCCTGAAGCTGACCAATTGTAGCATCCTGGTCGCCGCGGGATGAATCCGGCTAAGAGAATTATCTTTGGTGATTTCTTTCAATTTTGTTTCCGCCTGGGCCATTACAGCGGAATCGAATTTTCCGGCCTCGGGGATCAATGTGGCCTGACGGATTAAGCATCTGGCGGCCAGATAAGGGGCCAAATCTCGCCATGGAGAGGAACTATCCTTGGAAATCTCAGTAAAAAGTTGTCGCGCTGCATCCAATTTGCCGGCATAAAAATTAGCCGCAGCAATCTGATAAGTCCTATCCGCGTTAAGCTGGGAATCGGCCGTCGAGGCCAAAGGACCGGGAATGGTTTCCCCGCCTTGACAGTTGGCGAAGACCTGGTCCTGAGCGTTTATCCAGTCTTTAACTTCTTTGCCGTCCACTCCGAATTTTTTGATCAGCGCGTTCAAAGAGTTGATGGCGGTTTTAAAGGCGTCCGGAGGACAATTAACATAGTCGATATAGTAGTCCTGCCTTTTTTCCGACCGGTAGACATATATTCTAGGGGGAGGTCCCAGGCCCGGGACCTGGTCTCTGGCCTTTAGCCATTCCTGGTCCCAGGAAGTATCCAGCGGCTGATCCTGGGATTTCGACCGCCACAGGGCTTCGAGTGCCTGATGTTCCTCGGGGCCAAAGCCGCTTCCGTTTAAATAACGATACGCTGCATAAAGATATGATACGTCGTTGGTCGGTTTGATAATTCCCAAGCCGCCTTGAGCGAATTTGCTCAACGCCTCGTCGGGGTGCTGGCGATAAGAGAAACAAGTCACCATAGGCCAGGGGCCGCAGCCGAAAGCCCACCGGCCAGTGTCGCCCAGGACCAAAGCTGCAAAAACGACAAGACAAATTATCTTAGTTTTTATAGCCATTATTGCATCTCCTCCATAACCAGCGTCAAGGCATCCTGAGTCCATGGTTTAGGGTGGAATATGTAGATTCTTCGTTTGGAAAGAAATTGATAAAGAGATTTGTCCAGAGGCTCATCGGTGGATATACCATAACTGAGCCGGCAATTGGAAGGGGAGAAATCCTTTCCGGATCGGAGGCGCTGGAGAAACAGGTCTCGGTCCGGTCCCATCCGAAATAACATCGTGGCCGCCTCATCGATTTTGGCATTTAAGAGCCACCGATCATGCACACCCCAAGAGGCTAAGGCAGTAATTGAAAGAGCGATAGAATCTGGTAATTGACGGCGTAGTTCCAAAAGAACCCGGCGATAAAAGTTACGGGCTGAAACTCTGGCGTCGAAGTCGATCTGGATGGCGGTTATGTCCTTGAGTTTGGTTATGGCCACGAGTTCGGCAATCACCTTAGCCTCCTGGCCAGGCGAGTATACCGGCGTTTTACCGGGTGGGACCTCAATCCGGACAACAGCCATCAAGGCCGTTCCGGGAGGGAACTGGAGCGGGTTGAATCTGGGGCGGATAACCAGTTGATTATCATGCAAGTAAATGGTTTTAATCAGGAACGCCACACCGACCCGGTGGGTATCTATAAAATCTATTTTTTCTGGCCGATCCCAGGCCCATAACATGATCTTAGGGAAGCCGGCCGGATGGGCTGAGAGGGTTTCAGAATACGTTTTAACTACTATTTGTTTAGCAAAATATATACATACAATCACAAGAGATAGGGCTGATATCCCAGCAATTAAGATCAGCCGGCGGCGCCATTCGCCTCTTAATTCAACGGAGGTGATCATGGAGGACCTTAGCCCTTTAACTTCCTATTGGTGGAGGCGTCCGTTTTTAGCGTTCGCCTCATTTTTAGGTTAGGAAAAGGTGACACAGACTAAATAGGGAGATCACGGCCGGGCTTTGGCGACACTTTTGGCCGTGGAAAACCTGACCAGATTCCAGGTTGTCGGTGTCCCGCCCGCCAGGGGTGTGATGGTGGCTGTGGCCGACTGGGCCGAAATCAACTTGGCGTCCATCTTGTCTACATGTGGATTGTAGATGTCCTTGCCGGAGAAGGCATCTTCAATGATCTGGTTATCGTAGAAGACCTTAGCCGTGGTCCCGTTGGAAGTGTACAGCATCAGGGCGCCGCCTCCGACGTAGGTCTGGAAAAAGAACTGCTGGGTATTATCCGGACTGCCTTGCCAGACACCGTCGGATAATGGATTGGGCTGGGCGGGAGTCTGCTTTATCATATTGTATCTATCTGTTTTACCAGAGTTCAGTGTGGTCAGAGTCAAGGTGCTGCTGGTCGAAGAGCCAAACTCGATACGGATGCGATAGGTCTTCCCCGTTGTGATATCCATCCCCTCAAAAACCTGGTCTGTGGTCGTCGCGGCATAACAAGCTATGATATTTTTTCCATCGGAGGAG
>JADFYC010000521.1 GCA_015233295.1 Deltaproteobacteria bacterium
TACCTGACTGATTATTTTGAGGAATCATATTTTTTCTGGGATCGGAGCATGTTTTCTTCCCTGGCCGAGCAGAACCTGGCGCAGGCGCTGGCCCGGAAAGCTGTTTTAGATCAGATTATGATCCGGGAAAATGATATACTCCAGATGGTGGCAAGACTGACCAGGCATCGGGCCTAATTACCTTCCAGGCTTTACTTCAGAATTCTTCGTGATCCGATGTATCTTTTTTCCCAATATTTTTCCTCAAGATATTCTTCCCTGACATGTTCACCCGTCCGGGGGGAATGAATGAATTTGCCTTTTCCCGTATACAGTCCCACATGCAGGTTTCCTTTGCGGAAAAAGGAAAAGAAGTCCCCTTTGTTGATATTGAAGAAAATCAGGTCAGCCGGCTGGAGATCATCTTTCTTTATCTTCTCACCAGTCTTGAGTTGATCTTCGGTGGTTCTGGGGACAGGGACGCGGTGTTGGGCATAGACCCATTGGACAAAGCCGGAACAGTCAAATCCTTTTTGAGGACCTGTGCCGCCCACGCTGTAATGATTCCCCAACTGACTCCGGGCGGTCTTGACCACCCGAACCGCCATCCGGCCCCTTTTGGTGTCTGCTTCACTCTCACCAGGCAAAGTTTTGTGGCTGGCACAACCAGCCAGTAAGATGAGGGCCAGGGCCGCTGCAAGAGTCAATGCTGTTATGGATTGTTTAGTCATGGCGTTTGGGATTGGGTAGTTTGACGAGACAGAAACGTCAGAGACGACATATTTTAAAAATAAAGCTTGCGCTCCTGATGAAAGCCGATCGTCGATTCAGCACCATGAACTTGAAGAAGAAAAAACACCTTGCTATCTTTCGCTTACCAATTGTTCATATGCTCTTTTTGTTACGGTGCATTCTATGAGTTCATCGAATTCATCGACGGACAATAACAGTTGTCTGGCCATTGATTTGTATGTGTTGAGAGGGACCGGTTTTCTCCCCTTCGGAATAGTTATGCGGGCTTTTTTGACCCCTTGGAGGAGAAACCAGCCATTTTGTTCTTTACCATCTCTAAATGTTATATCTAACTTATTCTTACATACTCTTATAATATCGTGGGTATCAAACTTGGCGCTTTTCATCGGGAGCAATTATCCTTTCTTTAAGGAATTGTTTCACCTGAAGCCATTCCGAAGCAAGATTGTCATCTTCCATTAGATCATGATACAGGGATTCAATATCTCGCTTCAACATTTCTAAAGCATCGATGACGTCATCTCCCGAGCCATACACAGGAAAATCAACAGCATTGGCAATAACACCGTCTCCGTCTGGTTCGACAATTACATCTAAAGGAGTGGTCAAATTCATTGAGACCAAACGTTGGATCTTGACAATACTAAAAGAAGATTTTTGAGGGCATTCGAACGTACTGATCATTTTAGCAAGATCGCCCTTGATGTTGGCAATTCGTTTGTTGATAAAGCTCGTGGAATCGCCGGCAGATATGTCCAACCTACGATAGGGGCTGGTTGGCACTGAATTTTCTCTTAAAGACGCCAAGGGCTTCCTGGTATCGGTGGACTCAATCCTTTTCATTCCCAGGTAATCCATCATCATCCCTCGCCTTCATCAAGAAATCAATCTTCATGGTCAATGCATCCCGAATGCCGATGGCTGTCTGAAGGTTCATAATTAGACTAGTCTGGACATGGCGCTCCATCGTGCAGCTAAATTCATGTTGGGGAGGATCACCAGTTGCATCATAAATAGTTCTCTGGGGAAGCGGGGGTCTTTCGCAATATGGATATATAGTTATCTCGTCACGTCCGGCAACGGCGCTTGCCCAGGCGCCATTTATGTGACAATCTTTGATATCCTCTGAAATGACATAGGTCACTATCGTTTTTTGGGAATCATCGGCATCCACTGTTTTCCCCACCCTTCTTTTAACATCTCAATCGTTTCATACGTCTGATATATATTGCTCGGCGGCATCAGGGGCCTTAAGCGTTCATAAACCATGGTGTGCCAGAGATTATCCGGCCAGGATTAAGTAACATTATACAGGAATCCGTCATAAAAAGCAAGCACAGGCCAGGTGCCCTCGGATAGAGCACTCCCGTTAATCTACAGAATGTATGGAGTGGCGGGGATCATAAGGAGTCCACGAACAAAACACGCAAGAAATGCCCCTGAAGCAGAGGCCTACGCACCAGCCTTAATTCGACCCTCATGAAAACCAAAAACCCTTGCAAGCCTGAGCCTCAAGGGTTAATTGTGTGTCCGCTTTTATGTCCAGAAGGATTCTGGTTGTTTTAAAAACTTATCTTGTTAATTTGTTTGGTTGATTTGGCGTCCCCAACCGGATTTGAACCGGTGTTGCCGACGTGAAAGGCCGGTGTCCTGGACCAGGCTAGACGATGGGGACGTACCTATATAATAACACAGGTTATTGAGATCAACAC
>JADFYC010000522.1 GCA_015233295.1 Deltaproteobacteria bacterium
CCCTGTAGCTAATATTTTCCGGCATGATGAAATTAATTATCTTCTGCCGCTTATGTTCAGATTCTAATTCCTCCTTCAATCTTGCATCGCTGCTTCTGGTGTATGGAGGCGCCCTTCGACTCGCAACCCGGGGTCGTTTCAGTCACCCCCGGTTACACCGGCGGAAGCGTCAAAAATCCCACCTATGAACAGGTGTCGGCCGGCGGAACAGGCCACGCCGAATCGGTCCAGATAGTTTACGATCCGGTTATCATCAATTATGACAAACTGCTCGGAATCTTCTGGCACAATATCGACCCCACCGTTACCGACCGTCAGTTTTGCGACCGGGGACACCAGTACCGCTCTGCCATTTTCTACCACGGTGAGGCCCAACGAAAAATGGCTGAGGAGTCAAAGGCCGCTCTGGAGAAAGCCAAACCATTCAAGGAACCGATTGTCACCGAGATATCGCCGGCGAGCCAGTTCTACCCGGCCGAAGAGTACCACCAGCATTATTACAAGAAAAACCCGCTGCGGTACAAATACTATCGGACCAGTTGCGGCCGGGACCGACGACTCAAGGACTTATGGGGTAATGCCGCGGGACATTGATGGAACTATAGTCCATTTCAAAACCTCCTGAGTGGTATGATCAGGAGGCGAGGTTGAAGAAAGCTCGATGAGGGAGGTCACTACCATTCGAGTCGACGCGGCTAACCGTGTGCGTATGCCGGAAAGTCGGCCAGGGCAGGTTGCCGACTCGTCAGCCTCATCTCCCGGAAACTGAAAGATTGAGGCGGAATCGCCTGGACTGATAACTACCCGTAACCAGACGTCGCTAACGATTTGTAGTTTCTTTTGATTTATTGATATGTTCTGTTTTTGCGGCCGAATCACCGATCCGGCAACTGGTCTTGAATCACGTGCTTATGCCCAACTTGGGTAATATATAGACATTTAAGGCATAAAAACCACACACGACCAAAAGCACGATGATGATGTCCATGAAGGAGTCCTTCCTTTTGGGTGAGGCCGATCCATCAGATGTTGGGGTTGATTCGTTGGGTTCCATGGCAGGCTCATTAAAGATTTGTACAAAACGGGGCTGAAGTCGGATCCAGAGGTCAAAGGGAGTGATATCTTTGACGCCCGGCGCCGGTTTCAGCCCCGAAGTGGTTTGAAATTCTGTCGGATCGAAGCGTTATTTGGCCGAGGAAGACTTGAGATATTTCAAGTACTCAGAATCCGGAGTCAAGACCAACGTCGTATCGGATTTGAGGGCCTTATCATAAGACAACAGTATTCTGGAAAAGGCATAGAATTCAGGATCTTGCTGCAAGGCCTGGGCATACACTTTGGTCGCTTCGGCATCGCCCTGCCCCATGATTTCTTCGGCTTTGCGCTTGGCCTCGGCGATGATAACAGACCGCTCCCGGTCGGCGTCAGCCTTGAGTTTTAAAGATTCTTCCTCACCTTCAGATCGGTATTTCTTGGCCTGGCGATGACGTTCCGCTTCCATCCGGCCGAAGACGTGTCGTTCGTTCTCCGCTGGGAGATCGGCCCGCTTGACCCGGACATCCAGGATTCTAACGCCGTAACCAATTGCAATTTGATCACTATTTTTGGTCACCACGTCCATCACTTTGCCCCGGACACCCGAAATCAATTCCGTTAAGTCAAAGTTCCCTAAAGTCACCCGCAGTTGGGAGTAAACAATGTCATCCAACCTGGCCTGGGCGCCATTTATGTCCCGGACCGTTTGGAAAAATTTTAATGGATCGACAATGCGCCACATGGAAAAATTGTCGACCACCAGATTTTTTTTGTCCCTGGTTAGTATTTCAGCCGGGGCGGCATCATAGACCAGGACTCTCTTATCGAAGAAGATAACTTGTTGAATAAATGGAATCATGAAATGGAGTCCGGGCCCACGGACATCGCCCACCGGCTTGCCCAACTGAACCACAATGGCTTGTTGAGTTTGATCGACCGAGTAAACGGCCATGTTAAGCAGGACCAATACCGCAACAACTACTAGAATAGTCGGACCAGCTTTCATTCTCATTATTCCGCTCCTGCTTTTTGTGTCTTGGCGCTTTCACCGGGCAGGCCGGTTAAAGGAAGAAAGGGCAAGACATTTCGTTGAATCTTATCGTCCAGGATAATTTTGTTGGAATTGGACATAATGCCTTCCAGGGCATCAATGTACATCCTTTTCCGGGTTATATCTTTGGCATTCTTATATTCGGTCAACTGTTGTCATTGGCCTTTGTGATCGCGTCCGGTTAATCGTGTGACACGACCAGCCACCGGCGACGAGCAACCGACAACGTGCAACCAGCAACCGGCAATCAGTCCCAATCCGAGGAGAAAAACGTCTTAAAGGCCCGATAGGTCATGTACAGGTCACCTTTATGGGCAATTTCAAAGGGCGAGTGCATGGACAGGA
>JADFYC010000523.1 GCA_015233295.1 Deltaproteobacteria bacterium
ACCTTTGGCCATATAATCACCATGACAAATCGGCGGGCAGGATTGCACAGGGAGCCAATCCAAATAAACCCACAGTTGATGTTAGACGATCCGCTATTTCGCCAGAACATTCCGAAAGAATCTGACTGAATCGTACACAAAGCCCAAGTGATGAGCCGTCCAAATCAAAACCAGATGACGATATCCTGTCAGCTCCCCGATCAGCTTAGGTCTGAACTTAAGCATCAAACGATAAAAGAAAACTATTTTCATGATATGCCAGACCCGGCAGGGTCTAAGATCATACCTTTCGTCCATTGGTCCCATGATTCAACCCTTATGTCGGCAAATATCAATGAAGTAAAGAAGTTTCTTCAAAAATCCCTCTCCATTGAGCTGAGACATACTATAATGCCAACCAATTTGTTTTAACTTGGTATACGTTGTCGATCGCGATTGCATCCGGCGTGCGGTCAACTCCTTTAGATCCATAAAGTGGTCGCTGCCCCAGTCATCGGAGTGGACTAGATTGGAGAAATGCTTGACCTCCGCGCTGGTCGGGTAGACGACGGCCCTTTCGATCAAGGTCATGATGAAAGGTTTGATCTCCCGGCAGGAATAGTTCGTCAGTTGGATAGCCCGGACAAACTCGTCGCAAAAGTCCAAGATACCGTTTTGAAGCTTTAAAATCGTCGGATTAAATTCAATTTCCGCCTGGCGGTCAGGACTCTTATCGCCCTTCAAGACAGGCTGGACTTTGCCATTAGAATCATAATAATAATTAATGGTTGTGGCATGGGTGGCGCGAGCGGCTTCTTCAAATATTTCCACGAAATTCATCATTGCCCGTTCCGAGGCGAGCTTCCGGCGCGCATCGTACATCACGCCCTCGATGTAGCTGCGAGCCGGGAATTGGTATGGTATGCCGTCGCAATACCCCATGTAACATCCATAAAGCGTTGGAAAATCATTTCGTTCTGAAAAAGCTTCGCCGAGAAAGTATTGGATGGTGGCGTTCCAACCGACATCAACTAAGCCCACACAGTCATGCGAAAAGAAACCGTGTTGAGAGAGATAATCCTGTAAGATGTCAAATCCGGGTTGACTTAATGCCTTTATTTTGGCCTGGACGTGGTCGTCGGCGATAAAGGTTAAGAGTCTCGGATCATGCCAATTATGGACCGGTTCGGCCATGTTGCCAAATCCGGCCCGGCGGGCTGAGTCTTCAAATTCTTCCGGGGGCAGGCCGAAGGCTTTGAGAACGGAATAGACACCTTTTTGGCGAGGATTGTAAAAGGCCGTCATGGCTTTAAGATGGCTGAGCCCTTTGTTAACCGCGGCGGGGGACGTTGTCATTCGGGTCAGATACAGATATTCATCTTCCGGGTATTGTCCTTCCCGGCCGAGCAGCGATATCATCTTCCGGTAAAGGCTCTGCAGCAAATACCCATCTCGGGCCAAAAAGAATATCCTCTTTGCTTTAGCTCCGGCTAAGGTATCCAATATCCCAAATATATACGTACAAAACACCGGCCCCAGGACGTCATAACCGTATCTATAATAAAAATCACTTTCCGTGTTTTCCCGGAACAGGCTGCCGGCATGGGCCACCTGCAACAGATGTCGACCTTTCCAATAATCAGTTTGTCTGGATAAATAGGAATAGGCCCGAAGCAGACGAAGGCGTTTCTTCTCGGTCTTATTCTTGAAAAGAACAGCCCGGATAGCCATCGCAGACGGTACGTCATGATCGGCGATGGGATTGTCGCCGACATGGACGACCTGCTTTGGAGACACGCCGTAATCACTCATCATCAGAGAAAACAACCGGCCTGAGTACTTGCACAAAAACTTCTCGCTCGACATATAAATCCGGTCGAAATACTTTAGCAAGTCCATTTTTTCAAGCATATAAGATATATCATCTGATTCTAGATACATATCGGATATAGCCACGATTGGTTTCCCTTGACCATATCCAGGAGTCGCCGCGCCTCCGGGTCCACCATCAAGGCATTCACCTCCAACTCCAATTCCCGCTCCCTAATCCAATTCTTGAGCCCCGGATCGATCTGTTGCGTCCCGAACATCTCCTGAATCCACCGATCAAGAATTTCCGAGTACCGGCATTCATAATCGAAACCCGCCGCTTGCGCCTCCTCGCGAAGGTCCGTCACCGCCTGGATACGGCATGCCAGGATGTCTTCCCATAAGATAACGTTGTTAATCCGGTCGGAGAGATGCCGGCACAGCGCTTGATGGACCTGCTCGGGTGGCTCAATTCGGCGGACGAGGAGAGTGTCAAACAAGTCGAAAGAAAAAACCGATACCTTATCATTCAATGCACTAAGCGAATCATTCAGGTTATTGAAGGTATCGATGCGGTCTATTAACCGTAGGCCAACATTCTTAGTGAATGCAATGGGGTGGAGGAAAGCTTTTCCCAACCG
>JADFYC010000524.1 GCA_015233295.1 Deltaproteobacteria bacterium
GATATAGAAAAAACCATCAGCATGCTCAGAGACTTGCCGTTATATGCCTGATCGATAAAAGCTTACTATACCTTTTCGCGGCGTTGTTCAAAAAACCCCAACTTCAACCGAGAGACCATGTCCATGCAGGCGTTGCGGGAAAAGATGGATACCCTGCCGACGGCGGCGGGGGATGCCACGGCGGCAAACCAGACGGCGATCAGGTCCAAGACGGATTTGATCGGTACGAGCGCCGATGTCGCCAATGAATTGGGAACGTCATTGTTTGGCATGATCAAGTATGTTTCTACAGTTGTGGATGGCATCCTGGCGAATGTACTATCGATCCAGGCGCAAACCAGTTATATTGGTTCCAGCGCCGATGTTGCCAACCAATCAGGCTCGTCGCTCTTCAGCATCGCCAAGTATATCGCTACGGCGCCGGGGGTGGTGAGTGCAGGGGGAGGGTACAATCGGTTTTGCGGTTATCGTACTGCTTATGACGCACCTTGTACACCACCAAGTTGTGCGTCTGGATATACAGACATGGGGGTTGATTGTTATCCGACAGGCGCTTCAACTTCTACTATGATTTACAGCTGCTCCCGTGCCTGTTCTAAATAAACTCCTTGTTTGGTCGAGTCTTCCTCGCCTCGCCGACTCCGTAGAGACGCTCCACCATGGAAAAAGTTACAGGGGAAAGCCAACCGGCGAAGGTTGACTCTTTTTTGCGGCTGCTTCCACTCCGACCTGGTCAAATTATCTGGCCCTGGGGGTGGTCAAATAACGTGGCCCCGAACACTTTCAGCATGGTCAGGATGGCATTGGGTAAAGAGGTGACCGGCCAAGGATGCGGAGCCCTGACCGGTCGGTTGGAAAGATAGAGAGAACGGAGGCGACCAAATCACCCTGGAGGAGTTTGGCACAATGGAGGAAAGCCATCTCACTATCAGGACAGAAGGTCGCCTAACCACTATCCACCAAGAGGACTATAATTTCAAGCGGAATCTTTGCCGGAACCATCGAAAAGAAAACGACCGGACGCCTTCAGCGGGAGTACCCGACCGTCGTTAGGAGAGGACGTTTATGCGGACGCCAGAAGCGCCGGTCGGCGATAACAATGCCATAGACGTGATAGATAAAGCAAATAGTTTCTTTTTGTCGAGCTGATGACGAACGCCCCGACGCGGTACCCCTTAACGCGTGTTGGGGAAAAAATCTTGGCGCTTGATGGAGCGTCGGTCGGCAACCAAATATATTAGCCCGTCTGAAAAGGCAATTGGTTTTCGGTCAAAGGTAAACAGCATGTGGGGGCTCATCATTTTGAGGGGCGCTTTCTTTCTGTTGCATCTTTTCCTCTTTTTATTTCTTTTCTTGAGGCTGGGGACTTCCTCTGGCTTTTTCTCTTCCGGCTTCATGACCTGATCGGAATCATCCCCCTATGGTTATCCAGGGGAAGTCTTTCCCTTCTACTTGACCCCTGGTCGTACGTTTGTTGAGGTTACCCCATCATACCAGGCGCCGGGACAGGTTATTCGACAATGAAGGTGGCCTGGTCATAGCCCAGCCAGGTGGAAAAATCGGCCACATTAGCCCCGGGTCGGGTGATAACCGTGTATAGAGTGTAACGCCCGGGATCGTCAACACTGAGTGCCAGTGTGTCGCTGCCTTTATAGTCCGGGGTTAAGGTGATTTTCGTTCTGGGCAGAGGTAAATTGTCACCTCCCGGTTTCCCTTTACCATCCAGGCAGAAAAAATTTCCACTTATATCCGGCGGAAATACAGCAACGTAGGACACTGCATCGCCCTGACCGCTGAAATTTATGGTCACCGTGGGGTGATCTCCCGGCTGGTAATACTCATTTAGGGCCCGGAAGGCCACGGCGGACTGGGATGGGGTGAGGGTAAAATTCATCTCCACTTCCGTCGCCGTGGGGACATCCACCGCATTGGGGAAAGCCATCGTTTGGTGACCCGATCCAAAACATTTGACCGAGTATTGGCCATCGGCCACGGCCAACCGGAATTGGCCTCCCTGAGTTACGTCCAGAGAGCCGCTCGTCTCGACAAACATATTGTCCAGCAATTGATTGTTAGTGTCACGAACTACACCGATGATCCAGCCGACACCGCCCCCCGATTTCCGAGATACCCCACCTTCACCACCGGCCAGAAGGCTGGTGGATAGATCAGGTGACCCCGTTCTGGCGGACGATGGCCTTCCAGAGGTGACTCCGTGGGGAAAAACCAGCAGGTCAAGAAGCAAATAATCATCCAGGCCCAGGGACGACCAGTTCTGACCGGCATCCAGACGGGCTAATATATTTGGTTGCCGACCGACGCTCCATCAAGCGCCAAGATTTTTTCCCCAACACGCGTTAAGGGGTACCGCGTCGGGGCGTTCGTCATCAGCTCGACAAAAAGAAACT
>JADFYC010000525.1 GCA_015233295.1 Deltaproteobacteria bacterium
GCCTTGGCTCTGGTGGCCGGCAAGTTTAAGGACATCATCGCCACCCATGGTCCGGACGCCATCGCCGGCGTAAGTTGCGCCCGCAGTATTAATGAAGATTCATATAACATGCAAAAATTATTTCGCGCAGTGATCGGGACTAACAATATCGATCATTGCGCCCGTACCTGACACGCCCCCACCGTCGCTGGTCTGGCGACATCATTTGGTTCCGGGGCTATGACTAATTCTTTTGCCGACTTTGATAAAGCTAAAATGATTCTGGTCATAGGTTCCAATATGACCGAAGCACATCCGGTGGCTGCTACCTTTGTCAAGAATGCGGTGAATAAAGGGGCGGAGATGATCGTAGTGGATCCCCGTCGAACGGATCTGGTCGCGTTCGCCTCTACTCACGTGCCGTTAAGAGCTGGAAGCGACATCGCTTTTATCAACGGGTTAATGCATGTTCTGATCAAAGAAAATCTGTACGATAAGAAGTATGTCGATGGTTGTTGCACCGGTTTTGACGCGGTTAAAGAAAAAGTGATGCAATATCCTCCCGAACGGGCCGCTGAAATATGCGGGCTGGACGCGGACCTAATTTATAAGGTGGCCCGCCAACTGGCTTCGGTCAAACCGGCCATGCTTATGTATACTCTGGGCATTACCGAGCACACCTGTGGGGTGAACAATGTCCTTTCCTGCGCTAATCTTCAGATGATGTTGGGTAACGTCGGTTTTGAATGCGGCGGGGTCAATCCTCTCCGGGGTCAGAACAACGTCCAGGGAGCTTGCGATATGGGCGCCCTTCCCAATGTTTTTCCAGGATATCAGAAGGTTGGTGACCCAAAGGCCCAGGAGAAATTTGAAAAGTTCTGGGGGGCCAAACTGTCCGACAAACCGGGTTTGGTAATGCCCCATATGATGGACGGCCTGGTCACCGGCAAGATTAAGGCCTTTTATATTTTTGGTGAAAACCTGGCCAATACCGAACCGGACATCAGGCATGTGGAACATTGTCTGGACTCGGCTGAATTTTTGGTTTGCAACGATATTTTCCCGACGGAGACGACGCGTTTTGCCGACGTTATTTTTCCGGCCGCGGCCTGGAGTGAGAATGACGGGACTTTCACCAACAGCGAACGCCGGGTGAACCGGGTCCGGACGGCCAGCACTCCGCCGGGCGAAGCAAAGCCGAATTGGTGGGTATTCAAGGAGCTGGCGCGTCGGATGGGGCAGTCTTGGGCATCGAACAGCGCCCAGGAAATCTGGGATAATGAGTTGTCGGTTGTAGCCCCTAATTTGTGTGGTGTCAAATACGCCCGGCTGGAGGGAGACGGACTGCAATGGCCGGTACCCAATCTGGATCATCCAGGAACTTGCACGCTGCATAAAGACGGATGCTTCACTTGTGGCCAGGGTCGGTTCATGCCCGTGGAATGGACTCCACCGGCTGAAGTACCCGATGCCGAGTATCCTTTCACTTTGAGTACGGGTCGCCGGTTATACCATTATCATACCAGAACCCAAACCGGCCGTTGCCAGGGGTTGAATGATTTATTAGGAGAAGAGACGGCGGATATCTCGCCGGTGGATGCACAGAAAATGGGTATTGAACATGGAGAGTTTATCCGGGTGAGTTCGCGCCGAGGGACAGTGACGCTGAAGGCCAAGGTGACGGAACAAGTCCCGCCGGGCCTGGTCTGGATGGCCTTCCACTTCCGGGAAACCTGCGCCAATTGGTTGACCAATCCCGTGTTTGATCCCATCAGTTGGACAGCCGAGTACAAAGCCTGCGCGGTCCGGATCGAAAAACTGTAAATTAACCTCTGGCCCGGTCAGCTCTCCTCCGGTGGTATGAAGGAGGCCTCGGACCAGAGGTTGTACCTTAGCTAACTGCAGTGAAACAGAGAAACAAAGCAACCTGCAGTGCTTAGGTGAAGGAGTTCAGGGGCGGCTTGCCGCCGTTGAAACCCAACCGGGACATGCAGGTTAAAGTCTGGCCAGACTGAATTGATTAAGAACTATCCGCCGGCATTTTATTTCTTGACTAATTGAAAAAGCATGATGTCAGGCGGACATGTTTTTGCGTTTCTGCGGCCGATCAATTTTGATTAGTGTGGGGCGAGATGAGTGACTTCCGTTCGGAGTCGCTGATCTACGCCCTTTTTTTGTTTTTAACTTTGGGGATATTGTTTTTGGCTTGAGGTTCGCCGCTGCAGGTGAGCTGAGGTTTAGTTGTGACCAAAACCCGACAGGCTGGGTGGCTCAAGGGCCTCATCGGCGTTTGATTTTTAGGTTAACGGTATAGCTTCTTGCAAAACTAATCTGCGAGATATAAAATTGATATAGTGGTCCCCACTCTTAGTTATTACGG
>JADFYC010000526.1 GCA_015233295.1 Deltaproteobacteria bacterium
CACCGATTCCTGGCCGAGAAAAGTGCCCGGCCCCATGGCGATGGCGGTGAACTCCCCGACTGAGGAAGCGCCGTAGACCCTAAGTAATGAGGCCAGGTAGCGGGCTGTATCCGTTTCGCCCAAACCCGCCGAGACACTTATAGCCAGACCCGGCTTCCATGTTGTTCTAAGTTTATGTGCAAAGGCCACCGAGCGGTCCAGGAAGGTTTTCATTTGGGCGGTGACATGCCCGAAGTAGACCGGGGAGCCCAGAATGACACCATCAGCGGTCAGTAATTTATCCAATATTTCAGCGTGATCATCCAACCGCCAGCACTTGCCCTTCTCCAGGCACAAAGCGCAGCCGACACAATACTCGATTTTTTTCTCGGATAAAAATATTTCTTCCACGTCAATGTCTTGTCCGGATAAAGCAGTCCTGATCATCTGAATCATCAGGCTGGTATTGCCTATCCCCGCATGGGGGGAGCCGTTGAGGGCGACCACTTTTAGTTTGTCGGCCATACTTTTCTCCTCTGTCCTGGATAATTGGGGTTGATCGAATGGGGGAGGGCTGTCCATCTCCCTGGAGCCCGGCCCGGTAGCCGGAGGCAGTCCGAGTTTGCGTTGATAATATCCTGGATATTTTTTATTAAAAGGCACCCCGATACCCAGCAGAATAGCCATAGGGAAGACCAGTCCGAATAGGACGCCGGTCAATCCGCTTTGGGGTAACTTCAATCCGGCGGGGACGAAATTCACTATCAGGCAGACAGCAAAGAGACCAGCCCAGGCCCAGGTCATGTTTCGATTGATGATCTTGAAAACACTGGTCTCCCAAACCGCTTCCGGGGTGGTTTTTCGGGCGAAATATTCGGTGAAGTAGCGCTTACTCAGCAGCGCCGGCCCAGCCGTCACAATCAAGAACGAGGCGTAAAGAAAGGCGGTGGGATATGTCGCCAGGGCCGCGGCCAGGCCGGGAGGTCCACCCCAAAACGCCACCACGTTGATGATCATGTAGACTAAGAAGCCTGTGGCGATAGCCGAAACGCCGCCGTGTTTTTTGAGCCGATAAATGACCCCGGCGATCAAGACCAAACCGATCAGACTCCAGAGACGGCCGGTTTGAATCTGGAAATGCCGGATGCCGGCCAGGGTTATGTAGGCCGCGCCGATAATCACAGGCAGGTGTTCCCAAAGACGGTTCATCAGAGCAATCCATTGTCTTTTAAGTCTATGGCCGCCGCCACCCGCCGCTGAAAAAGGCGGTCAATGATGTAGCCACGTAGTGTCCTGGCGTTGATAACCATTTGCTTGGTGAAAGCGGCATCCTGGTCATCCGGTAAATGACGGGTTAAACGGCTCCGCAACCGCATTTCGTGATCGACGATTTCTTTTCCCATGGCTGGGTAAAAGGTGAGGTCGGAGATGTCTAATCCATTGGCCAGAGCCTGGCTGTAAACATTGGCCGCCCTAACATCGTCTTGGTTGTAACAGCCTGGTTCCAGTGGCAAAATTAAATTAGCCCCGATAAGCTCCGCTAATTGATCCGGGCCAAGTCCGGTAGCCAGGCAGAGGGCCGCCTCGTCTAAAACCGGTCCCCCCATATGACCGAAGATAACCTGGCTTAATTCGAGCAACGGCGTCACATCCCGGCCCTGATCCTGTAAATTAAGAAACGTTTTGATCTTGGCCAGCGGAAGACGGTACCTCTCCTGAAGCAGCTTGATATATTTGAGCCGGTCCACACAGACTGGGTCATAATAGGCCATATTGGGGCTGGTTTTAATCGGATCCGGCAACAACCCTTGGGCGGCGTAATGCAAGATGGTGGACTTGGGTAAACCGGTGAGGTCCATGAGTTCGTTCATCCGCAAGCCGGGTTTGGGGCGTGTTGTCTTTTTTATTTTCTCCAAATTAGTCCTTATCAGTCTGAATTAGATGATCGCTCCGGGTAAATTGAAGAGAATCGCGGAGGTCGTTTGAGCTTTAAGATATACTATATAGTGCAAAGTGTCAAGGTATACTTTGCGCTTTATCTAAATATTGTTTTTTTGTCGTCGGATAACAACTTGTTGTACTCAACCGGAGCGGGCCTCAGGTGCTGATCTAAACTTTTACCGGTGTTCACAATCCAGGGCAATGATTCCTCACCCGGGGAGCCGAATTACCAGCCCTTGGTCCACATCTCATCGTCTTCGAAGACCTTTTCCTCGGACATCTGTCCTTCCGGGACGTCATCTTCGATCATCCGGCCGGGATTAGGGTCTTTCAAAGTTTCCTGGTAGTATTCATGCTGAATGAGCAGGTTCATGATTTCGTTGGTCCCGGTCCAAATCTGGATTAGATCAGGAGAGACCCCGTTTTTG
>JADFYC010000527.1 GCA_015233295.1 Deltaproteobacteria bacterium
GTAAAATAATTGAAATCCTGGATATGGTTGATCTCCGGCCCGGCGACGCGATTCTGGATGTCGGAACCGGCACCGGAATTCTCATTCCCTTTCTTCTGCCGCGGATTGGACCCAATGGTACGATCACGGCCATTGATCTGTCGGAAAACATGATTGCAGTGGCCCGGCAAAAATGTCGAAGCGATGCCGTTGAGTTCATGGTGGGTGATGTGCTTACGATGCCGTTGCCTCCGGCTTCCTTCGATGCGGTTATCTGTTATTCCGTTTTCCCGCACTTTGACGATAAGGCACGAGCCATAGCCAGGCTCGACAGTTACCTGAAGCCGGGTGGAGAACTAATTGTCTGCCACTCCCAAAGCCGGGATGCGATCAACCAGCTTCACAAATCCGCAGACGCAGAGGTGGCGTCTGACAATCTCCCGGATGCCAGTGAGATTGTCAGATATTTCGTCCTAACGGGCATTGGTCCCAAGTCTATTATAGATGATGAAAGGATGTTCGTGGTGGTGGGTAAAAAGCCTGAAGTTTAGTTTAGATATGTAGCCAGGTGGATGGACTGCAGCCTCACCGGCCGCCGTCTGGACACTGTTGGTCACAGTAGACGGCTCTGGAAATCAGGTGCATGATCATGACCATCATCTCCACGAGTCGGAGACGCATCAGCATGCACATAAGATTCAAGTGAGAACCAGCAATATTCACATGAAAAAAGAAGGCGAACGGTTTGGGCTGAACCAGCTCGCCTCTCCTGTTTTCATCCTCCAAATTCCAAAGAAATGATACTCGTGCTTCCTACATGAATGGATTCTGTTCTTCTTAACACCAACCAACACGAACCCGTCTTTTACTTGTTTTTAAAAAGCATAGTTCATTGAGAAGAGTGGTGATATCGCGGCGTTGGTGTTCTTCCCGATTAGGTCGATACCTAAACCAAAAGCCAGAGAAAATTTCTCTGTAGCCATATATTCAATCCCCGGAATGACCGAAACGAGGGATTGCAAGGGCAATGTGGTTGAGGGGCCGAATAAACGCCCGCCCCCCCCAAGAGCTGGTCAACTCCAATAAACTAACCCACTTATCGGTTATCGGGTATTCTGCGGCCAGATTGACGGTAACAAAATCTCCCGGATGCTGGTTACCATCGTCATCAGTAAAAGAGGTGGGCATCGAATACCAGAGATTGCCATACAAAATAACAGGATTGATATACTTCGACACATTGAAACCGGTCGTGAAAAGATAAGAGCCGCAGCCGATGGCATCCGTACCCAGGGCGCTGGGATTGAGCTGGTCAAATTCACCGGTAGGAAAGCCCGTGGAAAACAAAGCTGTTACCGTGGGCAGGTTTGGTGTCTCTTCCACCAGGCGGTATTTGACTGTCAGGTTGAGATCCCCCAAGCCTCCGGAATCCGCAGAGGTCTCGCCCTTAGGTCCTGGTTCGTCGACGCTTCTGGCCCACCTGTGGACATAGGGGATTACTAAAAAGACTTCCATATCTTCGATAGGCCCGTATGTCAGTTTATAGTTCATGAAAAAATTTCGGATAGTGCCACCACTAGAACCTCGACTCCAGTTGCTATTGAAAGTATCGGTGACAAAACTATAGCCAAAAGTCGGTTGAATGGCGAGCTTGCCTTTTTCAATAGGAGTGGCCGTATCAGTCACGATAGGCCCGTAGGTGGTGGGGATATCAACTTTTTCCACACCTTTTATATCCAGCAGGAACGGCTTCTTTGGAACAGCACCCTCGGTCGATTCTCGTGGGGAAGCCATCTGCCCAACATTCGCATCGCCCGCAAAAGCCATGCCTCCAAAAATAATGAAAACCGCCATAACAGCCAATGATAACCTTTTCAAGAACATATCTTCCCTCCTGAATGAAAAACGAAATGTAAATTTTTTTCAAATTGTGCCCAAGACAAAGAAACACAAAAACCATTGACCCTTCTACGGTCTGGAAGCCTTCTTGGCTCTATATTCTGATCGTCTAAAAGAAACGGCTATCTAACATTTGGCAACGGCAGCATTCTGGCTGCCCGGTTCATCTGTTGCCTTTGTAGAGAATGCTTCGGGACAATAGAACCGTATCCGGCCAATTTGCCTACCTTAGTCGGCTTGCTGTAGTTTCATAATCTCACGGCAGCAGTCATTCCTGAGAGTATAATCAAGGCCATTGACTGAAATCAGGTGTTCGTCTTTCATGAAAGTCGAGGCAGAATAGTCGCGGATTAGCCTTCCACGGTGCATCACTACGATTCTCTCACCGAGCAGGGATATGATATCCATGTCATGGCTGATCAGAATCTTAGTAACGGAAAGTTGCCGAAGTATATCGCAAAAGAGT
>JADFYC010000528.1 GCA_015233295.1 Deltaproteobacteria bacterium
ACCATTGGCCATAGGGTTACTCTGCACGGATGCACCGTCGAGGATCTATGTCTCATCGGCATCGGGGCCATTGTCTTAGACGGCGCCAAGATCGGACATCATTCCATCGTCGCGGCCGGTTCCCTGGTCACGCCCGGGACCATCATCCCGCCCAACAGCATGGTCATGGGCGCCCCGGCCAAGGTCCGGCGTCAACTCACGGAAGAAGAAATCAGCCACATGCCCGATATCGCCAACCGCTACCTCTGGGTGGCGGAAGAGTACGTTAAAACCGGATTGGGTAAGCGCATTGGATAAATGGCCGGCACCAGCCCTGTAGCCAGGGTTGATTTGGCGCCGGGGAACTCAAACTAAACTTTTTTCTTATCACACAAGGAACAGCCAGCATGTATTTTGATGTCATTATTGCAGGATTTGGTGGTCAAGGCGTCATGTTTATCGGTAATCTGTTGGCCGTGGGGGCGATGAATGAAGGCCGGATGGTCACTTACATGCCGGTGTACGGCGTGGAAATGCGTGGCGGGACGGCAAATGGCACCGTGGTGGTGGCGGATGAGGAAATCGGGTCACCCATCGTCCAGGACCCTGTTTCGGCTATCATCATGAATAAGCCGTCGCTGGTCAAGTTCGGGCCACGGGTCCAAAAGAACGGCTTGATGGCTGTCAATACCTCCCTGATCGAGCCCGAAACCATTGATTTCCCAGAGGTGACCACGCTCCATATTCCGGCCATGGAACTGGCCGCGGAGGTGGGTAACGACAGGTTGGCCAATATGATCATGCTGGGGGCGGTAGTGGCCAAAACCGGCGTGATCAATCTGGGTGGTTTGATCGAGGCCCTGCCCTATGCCTTAGATGAAAGATATCACAAATTGATACCGGCCAATACGAAGGCATTGAAACGGGGAGCTGAATTCATTCACCAGTATGGTCAGGCTTGAGTCCGAACCAGACTTCGGTCTGTAAGTGATCCGCCAAAAGCCGACCGCTGAGAGCTGATCGCTTACGCCGAGCTTTAACGGGTTATGACGCGTGAAGCGCCGGGGTGGCCGACGTCAAACCGGCAAGTCAGGATCGTCGACCCCTAAAAAAGCAACCAACATTGGTTGGAGCCGGTTAATTTCATCCTCCAGGCCGGAATAAGCCGCGGCGGCCTCTTCTAAAGCGCCTTGGCGGCCGATCATTTCCAGGGCCAGGGCGGCTTCGCCGGCTGCTTCGGCCGAAAGATTACCGAGCATCCCCTTGAGGGTGTGGGCAGACTTGGCCAAACCGGGGCCGTTCCCACGGTCGATCTCATCGCGAACCACGCGCAGGTCTTGGGGAAGTTCATGCAAACACATCTGAACAAGTTCTTTAGCTAACTCCAGGCTATCGACCGTTCGCTCCAACAATCCCTCCCTATCAAAAATTCTTTCGGATGACTCCGTCGTTTGAGCCGGCTTCTCTGTTTTCCAATCTTGTCCCATTTGTCCTCCAACCGCTCAGCCAAGGGCGTCCGCGAGTCGCAATATTTTTTAAGGATTATTCAATTGTTTCGTCGGCCAGATCCTGCACCCCGACCGGGATGCGTATCCCCAACTCTTTGGCCCGGTTAAGATTTAGACAAATGGCGTAATGTTGCGCCGATTCCGAAGGAATATCTCCGGGAGACTGTCGGCCCTGAAGTATTTTATGGGCCATTTCTGCAGCCTGTCCCCCCATCTCGGGGAGCTTGGGGTAAATGGAAATGACCGCGCCCCAGCGGCAGTCCTCCACCGAATTGCCGACGAAGGGGATTTTGGGATACTTCTGGGCCCACCGGTAAAGATGCAAGCTGTAATAGCCCAGGAAGACTTCAGCCGCAGACATCGCTTCTTCTGGGATACCTTTGGTTCGATCGGTGTCCAGAAATCGAACGGGAGGGCTGCTGTGTTCGGCGTACTCACGCATCCATCTGGCATAACTGGCATCCGGCGGAAGGTGGCTGTTATGGACGAAGCAAAAGGCTTTCACCTTGGGAAAAACCCGATTGACTACGGCCATCGTCTGGGCTACCGGGATGGGAAAGGTCACCCCGGTGACGTTGACCTGGGACGGTTTGCCCACGGCCAGGACCATGCCGTCACCCACCGGGTCGGTCACCCCGATAAACAATAGAGGAATGGCCTTACCCTTGTACTTTTTAATGACGGGCAGGCTGGTGGAGGAACCAATGGTCACGATCAAGTTCGCCGGCCAGGCCGCAAAGGCATCGGCCAGGGCAATATTCTTGTTTCCCGCCTCCTTTTCAGCATAGCCGATCTCATGACGGTAGACGACGTCGAGCCCTTCTTTTAGCCCCCTCTTCGTC
>JADFYC010000529.1 GCA_015233295.1 Deltaproteobacteria bacterium
ATCATTTCTCCATCCGCGGCGTTAAAGATGCCCAAACCCAGGTCACCGTGCTCTTTTAGGTCTCGGATAGTTACTTCTCCATCATATGCCCCAACCATCAAAGTGCTGATGGTGGCTGTTTGCCAGACAGCCCCGTGACGGGCCTGTCTTTCCGCACAGGCGGACAACAGCAGAGTTAAAATAAGGCAGACAAATAATAAACGAATAGATTTTGACATAGCCGTCCCTAGAATGAGGTTGTCGGTAAATATACCTGGCCGGTCTTGGAAAAACTCTCCCGGAATAGCGCCGACGGCCGGAAAAGGGCCTGAACATCCGGAAAAGCTATCTTAAGTATCAGGTAGTTTATCTTAATTCCGCCGATTTGGCAAGATATTTCAAAGCCGGCCGACCACTCCGGGTCTATTTGCTTGACACTCTGACGGCCCACATGATCTTCTAAATCATAGAAAATGGACTTCTCCCCGGACCATTGAATACTTGCCTCCAGTCCAGATGCCCGGAGAAACTTATGTACTATGACAAGAGTTCAAAGATACTGATAGAAAAATGCCGGGAAGCAATTCTCCGGCGGTTGGTGGGTATCCCTGTAGCGGAAAGTGATCTTCTGGAGGAAGTGCCAACGGAAACAGTCAGCTCCAGGCACACCGATGCCGCCATCAGGGTCACGGATGAGAACGGGAAACAAGAAATAATCATTCTGGAGGTCCAGAGCCGCTGGGACAATGATGTTCCTCTCAGACTACTTGAATATCGATGTCGATATATGCTAAAATATCATCAAGAGACTACGGCCTGCGTCTTGCTCTTTCGGCCGTCCGCCAGTGTCTCGGATCAATATGAAGACAAGGACGTCCTATTTCGATTTCGCCTGATTCCTGTCTACGAATTCGATGCCAGGGAGATTTTCCAGGAGGGAACTCTTTGTCTGATGCCCTTGCTACCGTTAATGCGCCACGGAGAAGAATTCCTGGACCAGGCGGATAAATCAATCGGCCAGAGTTCCTTGTCAAGAAAAGACAAAGCTGATTTGCTTACGATTATGGCTATTCTGGCCGGCCTTGTGTCTAAAGACATGACCAAAGCGATTATTTCCAAGAGGAGGGATATCATGCTCGAATCTGCAGCCTACGAGGTTATCAGGGAAATAGAATACAACGAGGGCAGACTGGCCGGCATCCTTGAGGGGAAACTGGAAGGGAAACTCGAGGGGAGGCTGGAAGGGAAACTGGAAGGGAAACTGGAGGGTGAGCTGCTGAACTCGCGCCGGATGTTGATTGAGACCCTTAAGCTGCGCTTCAGCCCGGTACCATCCTCGATTATACCTACTGTTGAGAAAATAACCGATCTGGATACCCTGGACAGTCTGTTCAAAACCGCGGTAACGGCCGGTTCCCTCGATGAATTTTTGCGCGAGATGGGCCGTGAGATGAAAAACTGAACCTGGTTACACGTCCAGGCCCCACCTGAGGCCGAGTAGAGCCCTCTGGTGGGGCCGGAGTTTGAACCAAATCATTTAGTGCGCCCGAATCAAGAACATAACCTTGTCGTTTAAGGCTGTTACTCCTGCCTGACCATAGTCAGCCCAGGGCCGTCGACTGTCGGCCGGACCAGGACACTGTCCCCGTCTTTGATGGTCCCCTGCAGAATATCCACGGCCAGTTTATCCTGAATGTGTTTCTGGATGGCCCGTTTCAGGGGCCGGGCTCCATAAACCGGGTCGAATCCTTCCCGAGCCAGGAACTCCCTGGCCTCATCGGACAAGATCAAGGTAATCTTCCGGTCGGCCAGACGCTTAGTCAATCTGGACATCTGAATGGTGACGATCTTCTTAATGTCTTCCAGCGTCAGGGCATGGAAAATGATGATGTCGTCAATCCGATTGAGAAATTCCGGCTTAAACTGATGCCTCAAACCCTCCATGACCAGGGTTTCGACGCGGACATGGTCTTCCGGCCGGGTGAGTTCCTGGATATACTGGCTGCCAATATTGGAAGTCATGGCGATAATGGTATTCTTGAAATCCACTGTCCGGCCGTGGCCGTCGGTTAACCGGCCATCGTCTAAGATCTGGAGCAGCACATTGAATACCTCGGGGTGGGCCTTTTCGATCTCGTCAAACAGGACCACCGAATAAGGACGGCGGCGAACCGATTCGGTCAGATACCCCCCCTCTTCATAACCAACGTAGCCCGGAGGGGCCCCAATCAGCCTGGCCACGGTATGTTTCTCCATGTATTCCGACATGTCGATCCGGATCATGCCTTGTTCATCATCAAACATGAATTCAGCTAGGGCCCGGGCCAGTTCGGTCTTCCCCACTCT
>JADFYC010000052.1 GCA_015233295.1 Deltaproteobacteria bacterium
CCATCGCCAGGGAAATGATGTGGCCGGACTTCTTTTCGGGTATGCAGTAAATGAGATTTTTTTTCTCACCGACAGTTCGGGCCACGGCCTTTCCTCCACAAGAGGGACACACATAATAGGCATACGATCCTTCTTGGGTTGCTTCTAGGCCGAGAATAGACAGGGCAGACACGGTGTCGATGGTTTTCATTGCCGCGGTGTAACCAGTCATGGGTAACCTCCACTTTGTTAAAAGCGTTTACCCATACGACTACCCCATAGAAACGGAAGGGGTTACGAATTTTCTTCGTAACCCCTTGTATTTTCTGGTGGGCCGTCGGAGGCTCGAACTCCAAACCTACTGATTAAGAGTGTGTTTCTTTAGGGACTGTAGGGTAAGGATTTTTAAGGATAAATATAGCAAGCACAAGACGTTATCTCTGAGCAGTTGTTACCGACTTTTACCGAAAATTACCTTTAAATCACGTTTAGCGGCCAGCAAAGTGCTCCCATAGTGCTCCCAAGGTTTTGGGCTGTCTATTTTGTTTGGCATGGTTATTGCTTTACAAAACATACTTCAAAGAAAAATTGCATCGCATAATTGGGGATAATAAAGTCGTCTCCTCACCCCTTTTCGTGTGAATCGGATATCCAGATTCGGATCTCCATATCTTGTCTTGAGAGATCGGTATCGGCAACAGATGAGTGATATGTCGGTTTGATACCAGGTAAACTATCGGCCACGTTTTTTCCTGGCTCGGAAATTTTCCTCGGCTAAGATCACTTTTGTTGCGTGAAACATATTGTTTTAACTAGATAACTAAGGTAATGTGGCCATGTCAAATCTGGCATAGCTATAGCTCTTTACTCCAACCATAGATATACTTCGTCTTTTATCACGGGACAACAACTTGGGCCGGGTCAACCAGGTTTAGCAGCCTATTTGAAAATAGGCCTGAATTGATCAGATATCTGCCCGATTTCGATTATCTTCTTTTAGACTTGTCCACCATGCCGGATGAAAAAATTAAAGGAGATGTCAAGACCAGGATGACCCTGTTGCTCCAAAAACATATCAACGACCCGGAATTAGTTGCTAAGTTAGCTGATATGGCTTCTCTTTACCACCAACTGTCAACAGATACTAATCAGATTGAGTTTCTTAAAGCTATTACGCAGTATCTAATTTTTACCGATAAATTAACAAAGGAAGAGATAAAGGCCTTTTTAGACCGGGCCACTTCGGGTAAAGGAGGAGAGATCATGCCTACCGTCGTAGAAGAATATATCGAAGAAGAGCCGTTACCAGAAGGGTATTCATGATGGCGTTTTGGTAAACGCTAGAGAAGCTGTTATTGAAAACATTGAGATCAGATTTGGGCAGGTTCCCAATGAAATTACTGAATCTATAAGTGGGTTATCAGATATGGGGTTACTTAAGGCCTTACACAAGCAGGCTATCCTGGCAAAGAACCTAGATGAATTTATCCAGGCATTGAAGAAGTCCAAGAACTAAAGGCCCATCTTCAGCCGGATGCATCGTTAGCCGAGACCCACCTACTGGGCCAATAAATTCCGGCATGGAGTGGGTCATTTTTTGGGCTACCAAACCCCCAGAAGGCTGGCCCGCTCTTTCCTTTATAGTGATGAGGCTCGCTGAAGCCTGACCTCCCCACCTCTGCATAGTAATCCTGCCGGGATGGGTAGAGACTCCAACCTTATCTATGATTGTGGGCGTGTCGGAGCGATATAGACCGGCCATCAGGCTGCCCCGCCTTAACCTTTCTTTACAACCTATCATCACATCAGCCCCTCAACCCATATAAAAATATCTCTTCTATATCGATATCTGACAGTATCTATAGTTTTGGTTTTATACTTATCGTTTTTCATTGACAACAGGTTCGGAAACTGTTAACAAATTTGCCCAAGTGCCTGAGTCCTGCTCTCGATTCTGATTCTCAATAAAGGCTAGGCATCCTGAAGTCCGGACAAAACCTCCTCCCCATTTTGAGGAGGTGCGTAGATTACAAAATGCTTTTTAGCCAAATTTTTTGTTGACAATCGAACATTCTTATTCTATCGTATTTGACCTTTTTTCACCCTATCTTGAGGACACCGGGATGAAAGAATCCTCTAATAACTGTAGCATAACTTTTTACGAGCTAATGCCCCCGCGCGTATCTGTACGGGACGTACGTAGTGCTGATCTTGTGTGTCCCCGTTGCGGCTACTGTCTTACCAATATTAATGATTAATGATCCATGGCCCGGTCCTCAAGGGACTTTTGATTTTTATCTCTCCACTGACCTTTTCACTTGCTTACGTCTTAACCGCCGGATTACTCAGCCTGCCTCACCAAAAGGCCATTATCCCTGGTAAGTTTCCGACCAGAATAGACCATCCCGTCTATGGAAGAAGGAGATTGTACGGGCTATGCTGGACCGCGGTGTATTATTTCACTCCTATCTATTTTTTGTTCCTTACCGTTCCCATCCTAAAGAAGCTTTTGTTCCGCCTGTTCGGTTATCGGGGCCAGATGGATTTTACCATCTACCCAGATACCTGGATCCGGGATCTACCACTCCTGAACTTTGGTCAGGGAGCCTATATTTCCAACCGGGCTACCCTGGGAACCAATATTATTTTCCGAAAAGGATTCATTTTAGTCGGCCCAGTCACCATTGGAGACGGAGTCCTGATCGGTCACCTGGCTATGCTGGCTCCGGGAGTAGTGGTGGAAAAAGAAGCTGAAGTGGGGGTGGGAGTGGCTGTCGGTTTAATATCCAGGATAGGGGAGCGGGCCATTGTCGGGCCATGTGCCGTCATTGAGCACGGGGCTGTCATTGAAGCCAACTCCAGATTCGCGGGGGGGTGGTTCGGAGGAGGCGCAGTCCTCGGGCAGGGAATGGTACTCACACCGGGAACGGTGGTTCCCGGACAAGCCGTGATTAAAACCAGAGACGACGTAGCTAAGTACTTATCTTTGAGTACAAGGGCACCCTATGTTTTCGAGACCGGCCCTAATTTATCTACCCTATAGGCCCATGGACAGATCAATTCATTAGTTACAGGGACATATCTACTGGCTATGACTGACCGATTACCAACAAAAAAATCTCAGAATCCCCTGGTCTTGGGTGGAGGGGAGTTACCCCAGACCCTGGTTTGGGAGTTTGCCCGGCAAGCTCTATCCCCCACCTCGACCATCAGAATAAAACTCAGCCCGGAAGCTGTTCTACACATCACCAAAAGCCGGACCTTCATTGATTCTTTAGTGAAGAGTGGTCAGATAATCTACGGCATAGACACCGGCGTGGGTTTCCTGAACCATAAGACGATTTCGGATACTGACTTAGAAAAGCTTCAACGGAACATAATAGTATCCCACTGCTGCGGCACCGGTCCCGAGTTATCCCGTGATCTGGTCATGGCATGTGGGTGATCACCCTGAATTCCATGGCCAGAGGCTGCCGTGGAGTACGCCTGGAAACGGTAAAACGCATCCCTGCCTCTCTGGAGGCTGGGATATTGGGCTGTGTCCCTTCTCGCGGAAGTGTAGGCGCCTCCGGTGATCTGGTACCATCGGCCCATGCCGTCTTGACACTCCTGGGGGAAGGATATTGCACCATGCCCCACAACGGCACCTTCAAAGAAATTGAAGCCAGAAGCCCTGTCTATAAACGGCATCAGACCCTTACAGATGCGGCCCAAGGAAGGGTTGAGCTTGATTAACGGCACCTCTTTAAACTCTGCCCAGGCCATTGAAGCCTGGTACGAAGCCAACAACCTCATCGCTACGGCTAATCTGGCTGCCGCCATGAGTATTGTGGCCATGCGAGGTGATCGTCTGGTGTTGCGGCCGGAGTTGATTAAAGAGCATCGTCATTATGGGACCATCCGCTGTGGTCAGGAGATATAGTCATCCGACCTTGAAATATAGCATTGCGTTGGATTCGTGACGAGAGCCCCACAGGACATCATCACCTTATTCTAACGGTTTTTGGCTTGAGCCTGAACAGAAAGTCGCAAGATCGAAATCCTATAAATCAAATTCGGACGACTATAATATCTCTATTAATGGAGGGAGGGTAATTACAAAAAGTTGGCGGGTCAATGATAAAAAATATCTCGGTCATATTGCAGATTAGGTTGACGACAAGTGGCAACAACTGCTAATATCGACTAAATTTTCTGCCTTAAAATTCAATCGAGGTAACCTCCAACACATGGCAATCGAGACAAAGTCATGATCATAGAATAACTGCCCTTGTTTTCACAGAGTTACAGATCAACGAGTTACAGACCGACGTAAGAGGGCAAGGTGCCGTCAGAAGATAGGGAGTCATTGACGGTTCAGAAAAGAGACCTTTGAACATCGTTAGTCGATAAAGGGAAGGGAAAATGGTAACCTCGGCAGTTAATGATGGGGAAAATATATATCTGGCATGAACTGGGCAACCAGGAGATAACTGACCATGCAAATCCACTTTTTTGAGCAGCCAATACTCAATTCCCCTTATGACTATCCAGGAAGATATTGGGAACTTGACGAACAAGGTCAACCTACCCAACAAATTATCGAAAGCCGTCGTCAGGCCAAGTTCATTACCCCAATCCCCAAGCCCCGTCAGCGCAAGGGGAAAGAATACCAGCAACAACTATTCGCCGTCAAAGAACTCTCGACAGGAGGCCAGCAGTATGATCCCATCTCACACATCAATCGACTTCGGCAGCAAGTAGATCAGTGGCGCATCCTTCCTGATTCCAATGACTGGCGGGTCACCCCTGAAACCGCCATTTTGCTTAAGCATTGGCGACATCATCAGTACAACAATATTCGCCCATTCTTCTGCCAAGTCGAAGCAGTAGAGACTGCTATCTGGCTGACTGAGGTCGCCCCCAAGATAGGCAAGGCTGGACACAACTTTCTAGAGCATCTGGCCAATGCTAATCACGATGCCAATCCCGAGCTCATGCGCTTGGCCCTGAAGCTTGCCACCGGCACGGGTAAGACCACGGTCATGGCCATGCTGATCGCCTGGCAGACCATCAATGCCGTGCGACACCCCAACAGTAAGAACTTCACCCGAGGCTTTCTGATTGTCACCCCAGGTCTGACCATCCGTGACCGGCTGCGGGTACTCTTCCCAAATGATCCTGACAGTTACTATCAAAGTCGTGAGCTTATCCCCTCCGATATGCTTGGCGAACTTGAACGTGTTAAAATCGTGATCACCAATTATCACGCGTTTAAATTGCGTGAAAGGCTGGAGCTGTCCAAAGGCGGACGGGCTTTACTCCAAGGACACGGCGAGCCCTTGAACACGGTTGAGACAGAGGGGCAAATGATCCAGCGGGTCATGCCTGACTTGATGGGCATAAAGAACGTCATGGTGTTCAATGATGAGGCCCATCACTGCTACCGAGAAAAACCTGGAGAACTCGACGAGGGCGACCTCAAAGGCGATGACAAAAAGGAGGCGGAAAAGAACAACGAGGCAGCCCGACTCTGGATTTCAGGCCTTGAGACCGTTAACCGAAAACTTGGCATCACTAAGGTCATTGATTTGTCAGCAACGCCATTTTTCCTGCGAGGTTCTGGCTATGCCGAAGGAACGCTTTTCCCCTGGACCATGAGCGACTTCTCCTTGATGGACGCCATTGAATGCGGCATCGTCAAACTACCACGTGTCCCAGTAGCCGATAACATCCCTGGGGGAGAGATGCCCAAATTTCGGAACCTATGGGAGAACATCCGTGCCCGGATGCCGAAAAAAGGCAGGAGACAGACTAAATCACTCGATCCGCTTAATCTGCCGGTTGAACTACAAACTGCACTCGAAGCACTTTACGGGCATTACGAAAAGACCTTCAAGCTGTGGGAGGAACATGGTATCCACGTCCCTCCCTGCTTTATCGTGGTTTGCAATAACACCTCCACCTCAAAACTAGTCTATGACTACATCTCCGGTTTTCAACGTGAGAATGAAGACGGTTCAACCTCACTTGAGAACGGACGTCTACCGCTGTTCAGAAACTTTAACGATTATGGCAACCAGATTGCCCGCCCACGCACGGTTCTAATCGACAGCGAACAACTTGAATCAGGTGACGCCCTGGACGATAATTTCCGCAGCATGGCATCCGATGAGATCGAACGCTTCCGCCGCGAAATCGTTGACCGGACCGGGGACCGCCGTCAGGCAGAAAACATTACCGACCAGAATCTGTTGCGTGAAGTCATGAACACCGTTGGCAAGGAAGGCCGGCTGGGAGATTCCATCCGGTGCGTGGTCTCGGTCTCTATGCTCACCGAAGGATGGGACGCCAATACCGTCACCCACGTCTTAGGTGTCCGCGCCTTCGGTACCCAGTTGCTCTGTGAACAGGTCATTGGCCGCGCCTTGCGCCGTCAGTCTTACGACTTGAATGAAGACGGCTTGTTCAATGTGGAATATGCCGATGTCCTTGGCATCCCCTTCGACTTCACCGCCAAACCAGTGGTAGCTCCACCGCAACCGCCCCGCGAGACCATCCAGGTCAAGGCGGTACGTCCTGATCGAGACCATCTCGAAATCCGCTTCCCCCGCGTGCAGGGCTATCGCGTTGAACTACCCGAGGAGCGCCTCAGAGCCGAGTTCAATGACGATTCCGTTCTGGAGCTAACCCCGGACATCGTCGGCCCCTCGATTACCAAAAATGAGGGGATCATCGGTGAAAGTGTTGATCTGAGCCTGAAGCACTTGAGAGACATGCGGACTTCGACCGTTCTCTTCCACGTTACCATGCGCCTCCTCTACACCAAGTGGCGTGATCCCGGCGAGGAACCCAAACTCCACCTTTTTGGTCAACTCAAACGCATCACCAAGAAGTGGCTCGATTCCTGTCTGGTCTGTAAAGGCGACACCTATCCGGCTCAGCTTATGTATCAGGAGTTGGCTGATATGGCCTGTGAACGGATCACGGCCGGTATCGTCCTTTCTCTCCAAGGTGACCGCCCCATCAAGGCGATGCTCGATCCATTTAATCCCACCGGCTCAACCCGACATGTCAACTTCAACACCTCAAAGACTACCCGTTGGCAGACAGACCCTCGGCGCAGTCATATCAACTGGGTTATCCTGGACAGCGACTGGGAGGCAGAATTCTGCCGGGTGGCCGAGGCACATCCGCAGGTCAGGGCCTATGTCAAGAACCACAGCTTAGGCCTTGAGGTTCCGTATCGCTACGGCTCACAGACACGGCGATATCTCCCTGACTTTGTGGTATTGATCGACGACGGTCACGGAGAGGACGACCTGCTTCATCTCATCGTCGAAATCAAGGGTTACCGCCGCGAGGATGCCAAGGATAAGAAATCCACCATGGAGACCTACTGGGTGCCAGGGGTCAACAACCTGCACAGTCATGGTCGTTGGGCCTTTGCCGAGTTTACGCAAGCCTATCAGATCGAGGCCGATTTTGAGGCCAAGGTGAAGGAGACCTTCAATCAGATGATCGAAGGAATTGTGAAGAGAGAAGGGTAAAGCTTGAAATGAAATATGTCGTGCATAGCAGACCGTCCTATTTTATACATCAGCCGAACAATATGTATAGAAAACTTGATTTTTCTATGCACGTCGATTGCCAGTGAAAGAATTCGCATGACTGCAATTCTACCTCTGCATCACTTACCACCCGAACGGTTCGAGACCGCTCCTATCTTAAAGCTGTTGGCCAAAGCCAGCCGCAAGCTGGCCGAACTCAAAGGAGTGGCTGCCTCTATCCCAAATCAGAGTATTCTTATCAATACCCTGGGCATGCAGGAAGCTAAGGACAGCTCGGCTATAGAAAACATCGTTACCACACATGATGAACTCTTCAAGGACGACGCCTTTCCCGAAGCCTTTGCCAATCCGGCCGCCAAAGAGGTCTTGCGTTACCGTCAGGCCCTCAGAGTCGGTTTCGAGGCCGTGCAGCAAAACCGTTTGCTCTCCGTCAACCACATTGTGGAGATTCAAGGAGAGCTGGAACGAAACAGTGCAGGACTGCGCAAACTGCCTGGTACGGAACTGAAAAACGGCGCAGGCGAAACGGTCTACACACCTCCGCAGGCACATGCCGATATCGTTGCCTTAATGGGCGATCTCGAACGCTTCATCAACGACGAACAACTCTTCGATGCAGACCCGCTCGTCAAGATGGCTCTCATTCACCATCAGTTCGAGAGCATCCATCCCTTTTACGATGGCAACGGTCGTACCGGCCGCATCGTCAACGTACTTTATCTTGTCAAAGAGGGGTTGCTCGACATCCCGGTACTCTATCTCAGCCGTCATATTGTGCGAACCAAGACCGATTACTACCGGTTGCTCCAGGCAGTCCGCGACCGGGACGCATGGGAAGACTGGGTAATGTATATGTTGACGGCCGTGGAGTATACTGCTGGTGAGACCATCACCACCATCCATGCCATCAAGGCTGCTTTGATGGATGCCAAGCACAGTATCCGCAGCCAATACAAGTTTTATAGCCAGGACCTGATCAACAATCTATTTACCCATCCCTATACCAAGATTGAATTCATCGAACGTGATCTGAAGGTTTCCCGGCTGACCGCCACCAAGTACCTGGAGGCATTGACCAGTGGCGGCTTCTTGAGCAAACGGAAGATCGGGCGATCCAACTACTACATCAACCTCGCGCTGAACGAGATACTGATGCGATAACCCCTAGGGGAGCAATCAAGAACCATGCCCAAGAAACCAGCATCAAAACTGACCGTCGAGACCATCACCCACGACGAGGCAAGCCGCAAGAACATCCCCACCGCCGAGTTCCAGTCGGTGTTAACGAACGATGACCAGGCCCCGGTCCGGGTGGCCTACGAGCGCCGCAACAGCGACCTCGACCCGCAATTGGTCTGGCGCGGCAAGGATGAGCAGGATTGGTCCGACCTGGTGGTGCATGCACAACCGCTCTATATCCAGGAGAAGGTGCATCCCAAGGTGTTGATTGACGACCTCTTGCATCGCACCAAAGCTGACGAGAAGGCGGCCAAGATGCAGCTCGACCTCTTCGCCGACTTCAACGGCATCTCCAAGGACGCCGACAAGACCGAGTTCTACCAACACGATGCCAACTGGTCCAACCGCATGATCCTGGGTGACTCCCTTCAGGTTATGGCCTCCCTCGCCGAACGGGAGGGCCTGCGCGGCAAGGTGCAGTGCATCTATCTTGACCCACCCTATGGCATCAAGTTCAACTCCAACTTCCAGTGGTCCACCACCAGCCGCGATGTCAAAGATGGCAACGTCACGCACATCACCCGCGAACCGGAACAGGTCAAGGCCTTCCGTGATACCTGGCGGGACGGCATTCATTCCTATCTGACCTATTTGCGGGACCGGCTGACCGTGGCGCGGGATCTGTTGACTGACTCCGGGTCGATCTTCGTCCAGATTGGAGATGAGAATGTGCATCGAGTTCGTGCGGTGATGGATGAGGTGTTTGGGGACACGACTTTTATCAGCGCAATTCAGTTTCAAACAGCACCGTTTGCAACTTCAAATTATTTGACGGCAGTTTTGAGTACCATCCTCTGGTATTCTAAGTCTCGAGAAATGAAATATCGACAGTTGTTTAAAGCAAAGAGCGAAATCCGTAGTCTTGGACTATATCGCCAATCACTTCATATCGATGGTGCGACTAGGCTCTTGCTCTCCTCTAATGAAGTTGAAAATGGCCCCCAGAATAGCAGTTTCCGACAGTTCCGCCTTGTCAGTCTGATCTCACAAGGGTCATCTTCCTCTCCGCAGCCGTTCAATTTTCAGGGGCAGATATTTAAGGCATCTGCCAATAGTCATTGGAAAGTGAAGTTAGAAGGTTTGAATCGCACGGGTCGGGCATCTCGTATCCAAGAAACCAAAGCGTCTATACAGTTCCGTAGCTTTATCACCGACTTTCCAGTTTCAATAACTAACAACATTTGGACCGACACGATAACTGGTAGCTTTACCGATGACAAGCTATACGTAGTTCAGACTAATACTGAAGTAATTAAGCGCTGCATCCTCATGGCCACTGACCCTGGTGACCTCGTCCTTGACCCGACCTGCGGTTCCGGTACCACTGCCTATGTGGCCGAGCAGTGGGGACGGCGCTGGATCACCATCGATACCTCCCGTGTCGCCTTGGCACTAGCCCGTGCTCGCATCATGGGTGCCCGTTATCCTTATTATCTGCTGGCCGACAGCCGAGACGGTCAACTCAAGGAGGCCGAAGTCAGCCGCACCGCCCCATCGAGTCAGCCAACCCACGGCAATATCAGGCAGGGTTTTGTCTATGAGCGGGTACCGCACATCACTCTGAAGTCCATCGCCAACAACGCCGAGATTGACGTCATCTGGGACCGCTTTCAGGAGCTGCTGGAACCACTCCGGGACCAACTCAACCAAGCCTTAGCCAAGACATGGCAGGAGTGGGAAGTCCCCCGCCAGCCTGAAGACAAATGGCCAGAAAAGGCCAGGAAGCTGCACGCCGATTGGTGGCGAGAACGCATCGCCCGCCAGAAGGAGATCGACGCATCCATCGACTCTAAGGCCGAGTTCGAATACCTCTGCGACAAACCCTACGAGGACAAGAAGAAGGTGCGAGTGGCCGGCCCTTTTACCGTCGAGAGCCTCTCCCCCCACCGGGTGTTGACCGTGGGTGCTGAAGATGAACTGATCGACAGCATGGTGAAACCGCAAGATGGCTACGGCAGAGAAAAGGATTTCGTCCAGATCATCCTGGAGAACTTGAAGACCGCCGGTGTCCAGCAGGCCCACAAGGAGGACAAGCTCACCTTTACCGCCCTCATCCCCTGGCCGGGGTATTGGATCTGTGCTGAAGGCCGCTACTTTGAAGGTGAGGAAACTACTAACAGTGAAAAGCGGGCAGCCATCTTCATCGGCCCCGAGTTCGGCACTGTGGCCCGTCCCGACCTGGTTTCCGCCGCCCGAGAGGCAGGCGACGCCGGTTTTGATGTCCTCATTGCTTGCGCCTTCAATTACGACGCCCACTCCACCGAGTTCACCAAACTCGGCCGCATCCCGGTGCTAAAGGCCCGCATGAACGCCGACCTGCACATGGCCGACGATCTCAAGAACACCGGCAAGGGCAACCTCTTCGTCATCTTCGGGGAGCCGGACATCGACATCCTCGATGCAGGCGACACTCAAATTCAGGTCAAGATCAATGGCGTTGACGTCTTCCACCCCAATACCGGCGAGGTCAGGAGCGACGGCGCCGAAGGCATCGCCTGCTGGTTCATCGACACCGACTACAATGAAGAGAGCTTCTTCGTCCGCCAGGCCTATTTCCTCGGGGCCAACGACCCATACAAGGCCCTCAAGACCACCCTCAAGGCCGAGATCAACGAGGATGCCTGGGCTACTTTGAACAGCGACACCTCCCGTCCCTTCGCCAAACCCACCTCCGGCCGCATCGCGGTCAAGGTCATCAATCACCTGGGTGACGAAGTGATGAAGGTGTACAAGGTAAATTGATGCGAGAATTAAGCTGCAGTGAAAAAAAATGGCTAAGCGCTCATGGGTCACGTTTTCCGCTCTTCGCGATATCGATTGGGCAGCTTTGGGGCGTCTGCCCCCCAGGCCCCCGGAGTTTACCGCTTTAATACATACCTGCTAAGGTGGGATGGTGGAGCCATAGCACATCAGATATTGATCTTTGGATCGGCGCCAGGGTTGCGTTCCCTATAGCCTCATCCTCCGGCCAGGTCAGTTTTAATAAAACGTGATCCCATGTAGGAATCAATTTTGGCTTAACGGCTTGATATAGCGAAGAGAGTGATATTATGAACTTCCTCATCTCTGACACCTTTACCGACAGTTTAGACAGGCTCACCGGAGAAGAACAGAAGGCCGTGAAGACCACAGCCTTTGACCTCCAGCGTAACCCAAAAAATCCAGGAATGCAGTTCCACAAGATCGACAAGGCTAAGGACAAGAACTTCTGGTCAGTGCGGGTAACGCGCGATATACGGATGATCGTCCACAAGGCTGCAGAGAGTTTGCTTCTGTGTTATGTTGACCACCACGATTCTGCCTACGACTGGGCATCGATACGGAAACTTGAGCCCCACCCCAAAACCGGTGCGAACCAGTTCGTGATAATTCGGGAACGGGTAGAGGAAGTCATCATCCCGAAATATGTTGCGAATAAGACGGTAACGCAACCCAAGGCGCCGCTCTTTGCCGCCTACACCAAGGAAGAGTTGCTTGGCTATGGAGTGCCCCCCGAGTGGATTGATGATGTCCAGAAGGCTGACGAAGACACCATCCTCAGTTTGGCTGACCACCTGCCCAGCGAGGCCTCCGAGGCCTTGTGGGAACTTGCCACTGGAGTTAAACCGCAGCCTGTCCTGCCAGTCAGCGCCAACATAGATCCCTTCGACCATCCCGATGCCCAGCGCCGTTTCCGGGTGATGCATAACGAGGCGGAACTAGCACGTGCCTTGGACTATCCATGGGAGAAATGGTCGATCTTTCTCCACCCGGCACAGCAACAGATCGTCGAAAAGAATTACAGTGGGTCGGCACGAGTGTCTGGGTCTGCTGGCACTGGGAAAACCATCGTCGCACTCCATCGAGCTGTCTTTCTTGCCCGTACCAATCCAGAAGCCAGGGTATTACTCACGACCTTTTCTGATCCCCTGGCTAATGCGCTGAGAACGAAGCTAAAGCGACTCATCAGCCATGAACCTCGCCTTGGCGAACGAGTGGAAGTCCATGCCATGAAAGCGATCGGCCGGAGACTCTATGAGATGAACTTCGGTACTCAGCAGGCAGCATCACCTGAGGCTATCCAAAAATTTCTCGGTCAGGCAGCGACCGAGGTCAGAGGACATAAATTCAGCCGTCATTTTCTGCGAACGGAATGGGATGAAGTCGTCGATTCTTGGCAGTTGGAGACCTGGGAGAGCTATCGCGACGTCACGCGACTTGGTCGTAAAACGAGGTTACCAGAACAACAGCGCGCAGTCCTATGGTCGATCTTTGATCGTGTCCGTGTCCTGCTGAAGGATCAGGACCTGGTTACCGACTCTGCCATGTTTAATCGATTGGCAGCTAAAATTGCTGAGACTAAACAGTTGCCTTTTGACTTCGTCGTGGTCGATGAGGCACAGGATATAAATATCCCTTGTGGTGATGGCTTGTGATGATGAGGTTATCCCTCTTCAAGAGAGAATTGAGACGGTCGCCGATGATATGGATATTGAGGACGTTTACAATACCGAAAGGCATTTACTTTATGTAGCCTGCACTCGTGCCAGAGATCACTTGCTCGTAACGGGCGTAAAACCTACCTCGGAATTTCTGGATGATCTTGTTGGCCGTTCATAAAGCTTTCATGACAGCATGAACTGCAAGGAGCGACGAACCCACATAAAGCTATCAGAGGAAGGGGCAGCCGGTTGGATAGGGGCCAATGAGAACTCTGAAAAAAGCCATAGCTAAAATTGCAGATCAAACTGGACCGTAACTAACAATGGCACAATGGCGCCGGGTAGCTTGGAGCTTTTCAGGCGATGGGTGAACAAAAGGTGAAAGTAAATCCTGAAAAGAATCCATAAGCCGATAATTGTGGCGATCCGCCCGAAGGCCGACGAGGTGGCTTCACTCAAAGCACACACCCCCTCGAAGCGAACCCGTCCGACCGACTCAAGTATAAATCTATTTTCGGCCCTGGTTTCTGCGTCATTTTTTGGGCTGTTGGGGAAATCAAAAAGGTGGAACATAACATTTGTCTATCCCGCTCGACATCTCCAGAGGGGGATAGAGGTTACTCGTTATTCGGATTGCTCTCAGTCCCCTTCTCGAAGGTCTCCCAAATTCCATTTTCAACGGTGATAACCTTGGTCACGTAGTCCATTACCGTTACTAAGGCGGACTCAATAGGAGTCTCTACCGTTCCATTATTGGACTTTGGACAGAATGAGTCGGATTTCAGGATAATAGGGCAAAAATTCCTAGAAAAATGATAAAGAACCTGTTGTTTTGTAACTAACCGTTTTGGTTGGATAATCTTGTTTTTGTCCAAAGTCCAATCAAATGTGTTCTATGTAAAGTTTGAGGAGCCAGGGAATTATCCTTTTTCCCAAGTATTTTATATAGTAACTTATCATAATGTGTTGGATTTATCAACACAATGGTTTTTTTTGAGATACGAGACCCGCCTCACCCTGAAAAACAAAAGCGCCCCAATAAAACGGATTTGGGCCGAGATAGCGTTGTTGAACTCTCTCTTTTTGCTTTAAGGCAGCTTGGCGGAGGGCCTGAGCGCTAGTCATGCCCGAGTCCAGATTTTGGTAAAATTCTTCCATTAGCTCTTGAGTCTCCTTATCAGGCACTTTCCACAGGCTCATTACCAGGCTCTTGGCTCCAACTTGGCTAAAGGCTCGGCGCAGACCATAAACCCCTTCGCCGTTCTTGACCCGACCCAGGCCTGTTTCACAGGCGGAAAGGACCACCAAATCAGTGCCTCGAAGCTTGAGCCCCAGAACCTTTTCCGCAGTTAAAATTCCATCGCTATTTTCAGTGTCCTCCGAACGCAAGGCGTGATTGGCCCCAGCTAGTGCTAGACCGGAACGGAGCAAGGGATTCTCCCATTTGCGGGCCAGGTTGATAGCCTTTGGTTGAGAGAGAGGTTCTTTACTCAGAAGCGACGGGTTCTAAAATAGAAAATATTATAAATTCAACATAATAGGTATATACTCAACACCCATTGAATACTACTTTTCATATCTGTTGTTGAGTCAGAGTACTTTCCGCTAGACAAA
>JADFYC010000530.1 GCA_015233295.1 Deltaproteobacteria bacterium
TGCTGCTTGATGTAATCTTGCAAGAAACGATAAACACTTTCCTGGGCCGGGGTGAGTCCTTGGGGGGATTGGTCCATGGTCAATCCTCCATAATTATTGGCTGTCATGTTGATGAATTGCAATCCTGTTGAGTTCGGCTTGCCTGGCTGTGTTGAACATAACTAGCCGGGAGCTGCTGTTGGTATCTGATCGCAGTATAGGTGAATAAAAGGTGAAAGTCAAGGGAAAAGCTTTCCGGGCGGGAGGTAGGCGAAGCATAGGTCGACAGAAGATATCAGGCGGGATCGGATAAGCTATCGAGAAATCTCTTTGACAGGAGTTGGGCGATGGTCGGGGCGTTGCATCCAGCGCGGTTGTTGACGGCGACATTAATATGGCAGCCCTGGTCAATGGCCGAGCGCATGATGGCCACTGTATCCTCAATCATCCGGGGGCTGAGCAGGCCCTCAACCATCTTGTCGAACGGAAAAGTCCTCAGGTAGGCGTCTTCGTATTTCACGTTCGGCGGGGTCAGCAACCGGATGAGGCATTGTCGCCCGGAATTAAGAAACCGGCTCCGGCCCAGGGCAAACTGCCGAGAAAGCGGCGGCAGCCAGGTCCAATGGGATAACACCTGGCCCAGACTGTGCTTTTCCAAGAGGTCGAAATAGGCCGGAGACAGAAACGATTCTGTCCTGACTTCCACATGATATCGCTCATCCGGGGGGATTTGGGTAAAGAAATCATCGAGCCGGGCGCAGAATTCCCCTGTCGAGGATCGTTCCTTTTGGATCTGGTACTCTTGCTCAAAGATAAATCCATGGAGCCACTCCCCAAGTAACTCCACGGCTGGCCGATAAAACCGGCAAGTAAACATGTCTGGGTTTAGGTAATCGGGGTTATCGATGTATTTTCCGGACCTCCAAAATTTCCGAGCAAAGACAGCCTGGGGTACCTTAAGCAGTAACCGGTTGCCGGGGGCAAGATACTCTTTGTATAAACTGAGTGTCCGGAAAGTAGGAGTGGGCTGGTCGTGTGGGTCGGCCAGCCAGCCATAGAAGGTGAAATCCAGCTCTAGGACGGAAAAGTGCTGAAAATATTCGGCGACACTGGATACGGGCAGAACCCGCTCTATCAGTGATTGGCCGCCTATTTTCGTGGTTCGGCTGGTCATCTGGGATTGATACCGCGCTTCAGAGTAAATCTGGCCCAGCCAACCGGCATATCTGTCACTGGCTGTCCCCATAGAGACTCCGGGGTGCAGGTCACGGAATATAAATCCGTCGATCTGAGATTGCTGTGTGTCGGGCATGAGTGAATTCCGATATGATATTCAATCCTTGTCTCTTTCCTATGCAAAACTATTTGCTTGGATTACCCCAATTGAAACGGTTACTCCATAACCAATCTTCAAATAAATTTTGGCATAATTCATCAGGGATTGCCACCTAATAGTTGTCGGAAATAGTACTTGGCGGACTAAGAATGAGGAGGCGTAGGATATTTTCTGGGCCGTGATGAAATTAATATAATTTTATCGCTCTGATAGCAATAGGGTAAGGAGACGACAAGACTGTTTATTCCTTTTCCTTGAGCTGGCCAACGAAATTTAGGATAGCTCTTCCCGTTATCTAGAAGGAAGGTCCAATACCATCAATCAGCACCGTTGACAATCCCATCGAGGGGTTGGCCCGGTCTCTTCCTCCGGAAATGAGGTAACCCAGAGCAGTCAGCAGAGCTAAATTATGCTTTAAACCAGCCTGTTATATAATCAAATTACCATTGGAGGTATTTATGACCTTTGAAGAACACTGCACCGAATCTACGATGCTGTTTGGTTAGGCGTATGAAGAAGTCCACCGCTGGCTGGACGAGTTCATGCATTCCCATGAATATGGAATGCGACACAGGAAGAAGCGGCATCACGAAGCCGGAATAGGGCAAGCTGTTGCTCTGTTTGGAGAACAGGCAGGACAAGTGGCCCGTCAACACATTATCTCCGACCTAAAGCAAGAAGACTGGACGGAAAGGGACCGTTTCCCAAAAGATGAAGAAGATTTTGCCAAAATTGGATTCTTCTAATTGTGAGATAATGGTCCTATCAGGGCAAGGTCTGCTCTCAATCTCAATGAAATAATCACGAAAGGGGTGGGTATCAGAATGGAAACATTAAGGGTCAATGACGTAAGCATGGCGGCCCAGACGGTTGCCGCAATGGAATTTCCTACTCTTGAGCAGGTGCGACTTTCCGATCATTACTTTACGGAACCAAGTTCAGTGAAGTTGATCCACTACATCCCGATCAAGAAACCAACCAGATATGAATACGTCAGGGTTTGGGATCG
>JADFYC010000531.1 GCA_015233295.1 Deltaproteobacteria bacterium
ATCTTTGGAAGTCCCAAATGAACGCTATGACTCATCTAAATAAGGTTGAAATTACAGGTGACGTCCCCCAGGAAGACTTGAACCTGACTCCTCCGGCTATTAACCCGTCCGGCCAGACCTGGGCCGAGCTGACTAACCCCTATGATCAATTATACATTTACTATATTGAAGGCGTCGTGGAGGGAGCCGAACAGCACTTTACCAAAAATTTTCTGGGCTGTTGGATTGAAGAGTCTTCTTCTTTCCTCTTCTTTTCCCGCGAGACCGGGCCGGAGGTAGAAAGTTTCCTGGCCGAACGCGGTCAATTGCGCTTGATGGACAGTTACCAGATGACCTACCGCGACTGGCAGTGCGCCGACGGGGCCGAGGATTTCAGGGTAGGACGATTACATTTCTTTCCGTACTGGGAGAATCCGGCCTGGTCGGAGGAGGAGCTGGTCATCCCCATGGATCCCGGCCTGGTCTTTGGTAATGGACGTCACCCCACGACCCGGCGGTGCCTGGAGGTCTTAGACCACATCTATGGTCAGGAAAAGCCCGCCCATGTGTTGGACCTGGGTACCGGGACCGGGGTTCTGGCCCTGGCTGCGGCCAAGCTGGGGGCTTCGGCCGTCACAGCCGTGGACTTAAATCAATTGGCCGTTGACACGGCTCTAAGAAATGTCCAAATCAATGACCTCTCGAAGACCATTTCCGTCCATCAGGGCCGAGCCGAGCATTTCCTCCATCTGGACGCGGACCTGGTTCTGGCCAATATCCACTTCGCCGTGTTGCAGGACCTGATCGTTCAAGAATCTTTTCTAAATAAAAAATGGTATGTCCTGTCCGGCATATTACGGAGCCAGGCGCCCGTTATTCTGGACCTCCTGTACCAGGGCAGAGTTAGCCGGGCTGAGGTCATCGAGGATGATTTGACCTGGTTTACCATCTGGGGTCAAGGCAGAAGATGAACGAGAAACTGGTAGGAGAATAACCCATGACATACGAGACTCTCACTCTTGACAAGCAAGGTCACCTGGCCACCATCAAACTTAATCGACCAAAGATATTTAACCCGTTAGATGAAGTTTCCGGGGCCGAATTGGTGGCTGCTCTGGAAAAGTGCGGCTGGGACAATGACATCAGGGTGGTTATCCTAACCGGCGAGGGTAAGGCTTTCAGCGCCGGAGGGAACGTCCGGATGATGAAGTCGTTTGTGGATGACCATCCAGATCTCGATGGCGGCCAGATATTTGAACAAATTACCAAGCTCCTAAACAGGAGCATCCTGACTATCAGAAACCTGCCGAAACCGGTCGTGGCGGCCCTCAACGGGGTGGCCAGCGGCGGCGGCCTGTCCTGGGTTCTGGCCTGCGACATGGTGATTGCGGCCGACACAGCCCGGCTCGACACCGGCTACATCCGTATCGCCGTCAATCCCGATGGTGGACTGAGTTGGATATTGCCCCGTCTGATCGGGCATAAGCGAGCGACGGAGTTCCTCATGCTGGCCGAAGAAATGTCGGCCGCCAAGGCGTTGGAATTAGGTCTGGTCAACAAGATGGTTCCCGAAAAAGATCTGCTCTCTGAGTCGATCATTTTGGCCACCCGCCTGTCAAAAAAACCGGCCCTGGCCCTGGCCGCCACCAAACGTTTAATGAATGGCTCCGTATTCTACGGCCTGGCCGCCCAGCTCGAACGGGAACGGCAAGAAATAATCCAAGCCGGCGGCACCCACGACTTTAAGGAAGGCTTGGCCGCGTTTTTTGAGAAACGCCCGCCGGCCTTTAATACCCGGTAAGTTCTAAACCGGTCGATCATTTTGTCTGACTCGGTGCTCAAGCCTGATTAGTCATTCAAATGCTGCCCCGGAAATCAGGCCATCGGGTCGGAGTCAGGCATCCGCTACTCTGGCAAGCGTTTAAAAGTTCACACGATATCGCTACGTTCAGAAAAAAAATGGAAAAAGAAAAGTGGCAAAAAAAGGTGGCCGGCCACCGGGGTCGACTAAGGGACAAATTCTTAGATCACGGTCTGCACAAATTGACGGACGAGGAGATCATTGAACTCTTGCTTACTCTGGCCACACCCCGCCGGGACTGCAAGGAAACAGCCCGGGAATTACTAAAAAAATTCGATGGATTAAGGGGAGTATTTGAAGCCCCGAAAGAAGCCCTGCAGGCCATCCCGGGGATCGGACCGATAAACATCCTGGGGATAAAACTGATCCATGAAGTAGCCAGAAAATTCTTGGAAGAACGCTTGCGCCTGCGGGACTACATCAACTCCTCCCAAGAGGTCTTTGATTACCTGTACCATTCCATGAGAGACCTGGACAAAGAG
>JADFYC010000532.1:0-497 GCA_015233295.1 Deltaproteobacteria bacterium
AGCCGTCAAGGGCATGTTGGACCGAGCGGCAAAGAAGGCCAAGCCCCAGGCCGAATAAGAGGAAAGGTTTAAGCGATGAACCTGAAGACCATGACCGACGCTGACCTGGTTGCCCTGATCCAAGAGGCGCACGCGGAGCTAATCAGCCGGAGGCTGACCAACAAGCCGGAAGATGTCCAGGAGCCGAGTGAACCTGACCCGGTTTTGGATAAGATCAAAGCACAGTTGGCCAACGGTGCAAAATACACTCAAATAAGGGAAGAACTCTTGGTCCCGTGGGCTTTATCTAAGCGGGTGGGAGGAATGTCATTCAACGGCATTGCCAAAATACTCAATATAACTGAAGTCCCGAGCGTTATAGGAAAAATAAACTCGTGGTATGGAGGCACGATTGAGCGTCTGTTAAACAAAACACCTTCAACGCTCCAAGGCGAACAACGGGAACTGATTGAGCCACCGATGCCGGAAGCACAAACTGAAACTGACCCAATCCTGGC
>JADFYC010000532.1:507-983 GCA_015233295.1 Deltaproteobacteria bacterium
AAACGGCGGAGATAAATATTCACAAGTAAGGGATGAGCTTTTGACGCCCTGGCTGCAATCTATGAGAATAGCAGGACTATCCTATGGAGCTATAGTCAAGATGCTAAACGAGATAGGTGTACCCACGGCTCGCCGGAAGGCCGTTTGGTCTAAGGGGCTCGTCCGGCACACTATAGTCTTGGCAGGAAATAAGGCCCACGCCACCAGCGAATGAACCGCAATTGAGGTGACACCAATGGACAAACCGACTTGCTCACACTGTTCTTTATTCCAATCCGGCGGCTTTGACATTGGCCGTTGCCGGAGGTCCGAGAAGCCAAAGGACCGATCCGGTGTTCCTGGATGGCCAAAAGCTCACCCGACGGATTCATGCAAAGCCTTCCGGGCGATGGGTGAAAAGAAGCGGAGTTAATCGGCCGGTTGAAGCGGCTGGCCAACCTCTCGGAGGATACACATAACCCGAGCGATATTGACCT
>JADFYC010000532.1:1025-1804 GCA_015233295.1 Deltaproteobacteria bacterium
TCCTGAAAAAAAGAATAAAGCCCTTTTGTTGCCCTGGATGCAGGCCCAGCGAGCGAAAGGAATATCTTATTATTTCATTGCCGAGGCATTGAACCAAGCCGATATACCTTCGATCCGCCAAAAAGGTTATTGGACGCGGACAGCCGTTAAAAAAATGCTGAACTTGGCGAAAAAAGCCGAGGCCACCGACGATTAAACCCATGAGGTGAACCATGACACCAGATCGAATTAAAAACCTGGAACTGCGAAAAATGGTCGAATCGTTGACCAAGGTTGAAAACCGGTGGGAGTTATTTACCATCAATGGGGCCGAAATCCTGGTGGTCAGCGGCCAGCAAGCAGGCATAGCAGACGACGGTATCACGGATTGGGGCGACTGGACACCAGGTGATAACCGGGTGACCGACTACGGCCATTACCTGGGAACAATAAAGCTGGACAATGGTGACATGGTGGAAATTTTTAGCCACAGGGTAGTCTGGTTGCCGGGGCAGGGGCAGATCGGTTGATTCTGGTAGCGCAATTTTGAGCCGTCAAACTCAAATGACCTGGCTGGTCGACGCCCCAATTTTGGGGAGCCAGGTTGATGTTGGCTATGGAGATCCGCACGGAGGCCACCAGGGGAATCGACGCACTAAACACCATTACCAGTGGGCAAACAATTACCGACTGGAGAGTTTCCGGTGACACATGTACTGGCAGCCGCGCTACCAGTCGAACAAATACCATTACCATGGGCCGTATCCCGCATAGCCAACGGCACCAACGCAGGTCGTTCA
>JADFYC010000532.1:1840-2315 GCA_015233295.1 Deltaproteobacteria bacterium
CGGAATGTCTCCAATTATGGGTTAAAAGGAATTAGACGTCCAGCCACTATACCTAATTTTGAAGCTATTAATCAACCTCAATGCTGGCCGTGGATGATGAAGCCGACTACGCTGTACTGGCGAAGGAAAGGCAGGCGACGAGTACCGGCGGGAACGAACCCCAGCTTGTGGCAAAATTGCCCGAAGCTGACAAAGGTCGCGCCCGAGACGACGCAGCCCGTGACCGGAACGTCTCTGCCCGGAGCGTGCAGGATGCCCGGAACAGAACCAAGCCTCAAAATAGCCTTCCTGGAGCCCTGACGGCCACGTCAACCAGGCTTTTTCTACGTCCTTGATGGATGTCGGGCATCAAAAGATGACCGTTTACAGGCCGGTCAGTCGCCTTAAATGACGTTACCGAAGTCGAGTTAACGACACCCGGGAGTGAGGCCGGAAAGAGCAATAGCCGCTGACAGCCGATTCCCTGGAGCTGGCC
>JADFYC010000533.1 GCA_015233295.1 Deltaproteobacteria bacterium
TCCGGCTGAGTCCCTTGTCCTGACCGCGGTTTGTAAAGTCACGGCCGCGGCAGAGGAGACTTGGGAAATACTCTGGCCAATGTTCTGCGAAATCTGGGCACCCTGGGATACATGCCTCGAAGCCATAGCCGACAGGTCGGCCGCTTGAGTGGTGCTCATGGCGATTTCACTCGTGACCGTGGACTGCTGTTCTACTGCGGTGGAGATGGTGTTGGTAATGTCGGTGATCCCCTTGATACGGTTGATGATATCGTTTATGGCCGTGACCGCTTTGGTCGAATTACCTTGGATTTGGGTAATCATGCCCCGGATACTCTCGGTCGAGTCAGTCGTTTGCTTGGCCAATTCCTTAACCTCACCAGCCACCACGGCAAAACCTTTTCCGGCTTCTCCGGCGCGGGCCGCCTCAATGGTGGCATTCAGAGCCAGGAGCTTGGTCTGCTCGGCAATGTCAACGATGGCCTGGGTGATGGAGTTTATTTCATTGGAGCTTTTGTTGAGTGCATCCATGATGCGGCCCGTGTCATCGGCCAGGGCGGCCATATCGCTGGTCTCTGCGGCGGCACGCTGGGTGTTGGAGGAGACTTCGGCGATGGAGGCGCTGAGTTCCTCTACGGCCGTGGCTACCGCCCGCATGTTGGAGGAGACATCTTCGGCCGACGCGGCCATGGTCGTCATCTGAGACTGCATGTCCTCGGAGCCGGAGGCGACGGCATCGGACTGGCGGGACATCTCATTGGCGCTCTGGCTCATCTCTTCAGAAATGGTGATCAATCCTCCCGATGAGGTTTTAAGTTGGTCGATCCGGGCGACGATGTCTCTGACCATTTGCCGGATCCTCAGGACAAAGCAATTAAACCAGGCCGAAAGCTGGTCCAGTTCGGTAACCACGGCCCGGCCATAGACTTCTCGACATTCGGTGCAATCTTTTATCAACCCCTTAAGAATGCGGGGGCACTTGACTTCAAGAGCCATGGAGCCGGATTCCGTCCAGCAGTTGGTGACCTTGCCGAAGGAGGGACAGTCGGCCTTCTGACACTTGCGGATTTCAGAACAATTTATTTTCGGTAAGTCGAGCTGCCTGGTCAGGTCACCCCGGCCCTGGGCGATATCTTGAAGCATGGCGATGGATTTTTTGATCGGCTTGATGACGACGAAATTGACTAACGCGATCATAATAACCACGGAACAGATGATCGCGGCCAGGGTGATGAGGCCGTTAATATAGGCTCCTTCAACCACCACGCCCAGAAGCTCAGACAGAGGCACGCCAACGCAGATTTTCCACCCTAACTGACTGTATTCTTTAAAGGCTGTAATCCTCTCTTGACCCAGCCAGGGATGTTTGAGAACGCCTTCAGGCCGGCTCATAATGTTCCGGCCGAAGTCATATTGGGATAGGTTGAGCTTTAGAATCTCATTTTTGTCCGGATGGGCAATGACGACTCCGGCTTTGTTGATGATGAAGGCGTGGCCGGTTCGGCCCACCTTGATGGGGTTGATAAACAGGTCATTGAAATATGATAGGCTAATTATGGTAATCAGGACACCGCGTATACCGGCTTTGCCCCGCATAGGGCCGGCGGCCACAAAAACAGGATTACCTGAGTCTCGGCTGATGATGATGTCACTGAAAACGGTCTTTCCGTTCAGCGCCTCCTTGAAGTACTCTCGGTCAGCCACCTGGAGTTTACCTTTGAGCTTGGCTGAATTAGTGGCAGCAGCCCTGGTCAAGCCAGTGCGGTTAACGATAACGATGTTTTCCAGTGTCTTGTAATTAGACAATATGGCGGCCAGCTTTTCATCTACCGGCTCAACTTGACCAGAGTCTTCCAGGGCGTTTTGGAGTGCCTCATCTTGAGCCCAGGTGGCCACGGCATTCTTCCGGCCCGCCAGCCAGGTGTCCAACTGAGAGTGGATATTGCCGGTGAGTAGCATCAACTGGTCTAACAGGGACTGCTCAATGGTCCTGGAGGCTAACCGGTAGGACATGAATGACGAAAAGGCCATGAACACAATAATGGTGATGACCATGGGGACGATGATTCTGACCTTAAGTCCAAATCTATTCAGAATTAACATGTCTTCTCCTTTGCGGATTATGCGTCTCACCCGGCTTGAAGATGAGTTCTAAATTCTTGCCGGCGGCCATGCCGCGTCAGGACAACAGCTCCGAAACGCTCTATCTCTATCTTAGTATCACAATACTTGGAAGAGATAAACCCAAAATTGCGTCACCGGGCCTTCAAGATGCACCTCCGGTTTGGTCTGGGCAAGGGAGAACTTGCCGGACAAGATCAGGCAGAAGCATATTT
>JADFYC010000534.1 GCA_015233295.1 Deltaproteobacteria bacterium
CCAGAGTCTCTTCGTCCACACCTAAGGCCCTGGCCAGAGCCGGCGGATCATTGAGCCATTCATGCAACAGGGCTTTGGCCATTTCGTCAAGTTCGATCCCTTTGAGGTCGACCAATTCCACTCCCTTAGGTTGGCCACCATCCTAATACCCCGGAGGGTTACCTAATCTAGCCCAGAGTCAGAGAAGCGCCACCCTGAGGCGGGATCAAAAAAAGGACAATTATGACCGTTCGGAGTATAACTGACAGTTATTACTACTTTACTTAGTCGTGGAGGCTGATCGTCGGCTATTTTTGTTTGCCCGGCCATTCATTATACATGGTCTGCAAGGTCTCTTTGATGTGAGAGCCTATTTTTTTGTATTCATCCGGAGCTAGATTGACCAACGATACCCGGATAGTCCATTCCGGACCGGCAAAGCCTTTGATCGGGAGACATACCGTGCTGTAATCCCGGGCCAACCGTAATAAAAAATCGACCAGAGACGTTTGAGCCAGGTATTTAGCAAAATCTTCACCATATTTTGTCTGGGCCAGGTGCTTGAGGTCAATAAGGGTATAGAGAAGGGTCAGGCCGGGTTGCTGCGGCGCTGGGAGACCGAGTCCGTCATATAACTGGGTGTGTCGTTCCTTGAGCAAGTTTTGAACCGATTTCTTGTAAGTATGGTCGGTGTCCATCAAGTCAAAGATAGAAAAAAGGCACATTACGGCTTGTTGCGGTCCGGATAAGCCCCCTTTATATGACAAGGCGATATCTCGACTGTCCAGAGCCAATCTGTCAATGAATTTAACCTTATCTGAGTCCAGTGATTTCCATTGATATCTTTTGGCTAATTCCGACCGGTCGCCGGCCGGCAGACGGGAGATCAACCGATCAATCACATTGGTTGGATTTATCATGATCAATCCGAGATGCCATCCGGGCACGCCGAAGTATTTGGAGTAAGAATGAACCCCGATGGTATTTTCAGGGAGATGTTTAAACAAGCTGACATAGTTGTCCACAAAATCGGCCTCTCCTGTGTCAGTTATGATGATCAAGTCTTTTCTGACTGTTTTGACCAGTTCGGCTATTCTGACCAAGACTCCCATATCCAGAGCCACACCGGTTGGGTTGCCGGGATTGGCCAAAAGCAGCACCTTGATCCGGTTGTCTTTTAATTTGTCTATTTCGGCGTCAGGTAATTGCCAGCCTTTCTTCTCGTCACCTTGGAGTTTGATCACGGCCAGATTAAATTCGTTCATGACCGGCAGTTCCAAATAAGGGGCATAGATGGGGGTGACTATGGCAATATGATCGCCGGGATGAATGAGTTTGTTTGTTTTCATTGAGTTGAATAGATAAGTAAAGGCCGCGGCAGTTCCTTCAGTGGCGAAAAGATCAAACTTGACCACCGACGTTTGGTTGCCTAATATTGCTTTATTTAGATACGCGTTTACAATTGTCTCTGTCTGAGGCAAAATTCGAGGAGGAGTGGGATACACGGCACCAAGAGCGGCGTCCACCAACTCTAAAACCAGTTTGTCAGGATTCAGGTTGTATTTTTCCATGACCAACCCAAGAGCATACCTGAGGAATATCGCTCCTTTATTGTTTTCTTGTTTACTTAGGTATTTATCAAGTTTGACCGAAATCCCGTCCATTTCCGGCCGCATCCCTAAGTAAGGATTTTTATGGTAACTATGGGCCAGCTCGGTTACAAATGTCAGTAACAAGGCGAAACCTTCTCTGGCCGTAGTGTTCAAGAAATTGGGTGTCTCCTGACCGGCGTTCAGAACCTCACACAACTCTCCCCGGCTCAACCGTTTTTGACAAATAGTTTGCGCCTGTTCCAGCAGGATGTCGCCTAGTTCGTAGGTAGTCAGGGACTCATAACCGGCGGCAGGTCGGCTGGGTGAGCTACCCGGAGAGGGATCGGCGGCGAAAGAACCGGCCGGGATGCCACTGATGGATAACAGTATTATCAGGATAAACAATGTCTTTTTCATTTCTTTCTCCTTCTCATGAAAATGCAACCAGCACCACTTAATGGCGCTGGTGGAACAGCCGGCCAGATTAATTAAATCGACTTGCCTGATTACGGCGTTACCACGAAACTGGTGGTGGATATCCGACTGGTGATTTTTCCCGTGGCAGTGTCCAGGAAGGCGCAAAGCCAGGTGTAGTTGCCGGTCGGGTAATCATATGGAATAAGATACGAATCGTATCCCGGCAGAGTGGAGTTGGCCACTTGGGTGTCCTTGGATAACGTCACCTTGGTTTGCCACGGCTTGAAATCCGGCGTCATGTGCGGATAGAAGACCAGG
>JADFYC010000535.1 GCA_015233295.1 Deltaproteobacteria bacterium
CGGTGAACAATTTAGCCGGGACTTCCCGAGTGTCGAATCTTTCTCTCGGCCAGAGATAAACCGAAAACAAGCCCCGGTCACTGGGCACGGACAGGGACAGGCATGGTTTGGCCGGTTTCCCCCCCCGGGCGGCCGGTTCAGCCGCGGTTCCATGAAAAAGCTCTTTTTTCTCCTGAGGAGTGAGCGGGACCATTTTCCCGTCGTCATCCAGACACCAGCCCTGACTGAACACCTCCCGCCTTTGTCCAGTGGTGGTATTACTCAAAACATCCAGGCGGAGCGGGTTAGAGCTTAGACTCAGCCTCATCCCCTGTTCATCATAGGGCACGAATTCATCGCCATCTCGAAAGATCATGACTTGTTCGTCGCCCACCGTGACCATGTCCAGTTTGTCTCCTTGGGTCAATTCCAGGGGGTATCCATTTTCCCCGCAGGCCTGAAGACCCTCTTCCTCGCTCATAATCAGGTGTATCTTGGCTTCATCCCGGGTCGTCAGGGTGTAAAAAACCGGGAAGGCTTTCCAGACCAGGCCCTGAACCATCCGGGCCAGTTCGTCTGTCAGGTCAATCAGCCGCATGAGACCATCTCGGCAGGACCTGATGGAATTTTGAATTTGATAGATTCCGGCCAACCCTCGTTCCTGGGTTATCCGCTCGGCCGGCACCGCCCATTCCGACCAGATGACACCAGCCATGATCTTAACCAGTTGCTTTTTGTCCAATTGGGCCGGCAGGGGTTGTTTGTTTAGCAGTCGGTCCCGGGCCGCGGTCAGTTCTACCCGGGAAATCATTAAGGCGATTCTTTTGTCGATTAAATCGTCTATTTGCCGATACTTATCTGTCCGCCCGGCCTTTGTTCCGGGACTATTCGCCGAGGCTGTTTCCTGGGGATTCGCATCATTTTTGGGCAGAACTCCATTCTGCGGCAGCGCCTGTTCCGGAGTTTCCCCGGTGGTGGATTTGAGATCCAGCACCAGGTCCACTAGCTCGTCCTCTATCTCCCTGACGTCAGAGGTTATGAGATACAGCAGTTCAATTACCTGAAGCGTCGTGGTTAATCCCTCGGACATCTCGATGAATCCGGCCGCTGTGACCAGATCAGTGATGTCCTGGTAAAAGCCGTCAAAAAAACCGGATAGAGTGAGGAGGTGTGGCGGATTATCTGCCGGGTTATACAGACTCAGACCGAACCGGCGGGCGATCCGCCAGGCCAGGTCCAGGACTTGACTATCCTGATCACCGCTCAGCCCGGCCAGGATGTTCTCCGAAAACGCAAACTGGTGGAGGAGGCGCTGGTCGAAAGCGAAAACCGTTACCGCCTGGCCTCGGATTACAACCGCAGCCTGATTGAGGTTAGTCTGGATCCGCTGGTGACCATCAGCGCGGAAGGCAAGATCACCGATGTCAACATGGCCACTGAAAAAGTTACCGGCCTTTCCCGAAACGAACTCATAGGAACGGATTTTTCACTCTATTTCACGGAACCGGAAAGGGCGCGGGCCGGTTACCGGCAGGTGTTCGAGGCCGGCCAGGTGAAAGACTATTCGCTGGAGATCTTGGCCGAAGACGGTCAGGTGACGCCGGTACTGTATAATGCTTCGGTCTACCGGGATGAGGATAATCAGGTCATTGGCGTTTTTGCCGCGGCCCGGGATATTACTGCTCAAAAAGAGGCCGAGGAGGCACTGCGGGCCAGCGAAGAAAAGTATCGGACACTATTTAAATCCGAATCCGATGCCATCTTCCTCATCGATGCGGACAGCGGCAAAATTCTGGATATTAATGACTCGGCTGTCCGGCTGTACCTTTATTCCCGAGAGGAGTTGACCCGTTTAACGATTACCGACTTATCGGCCCAGCAGACCATAGCCGGGATGTTGATTCGGGAGCCGCTCAGCCATATCCCTCTCCGGTACCACAAAAAGAAAGACGGGACGATTTTCCCCGTGGAGATAACCAGCAACGCCTTGATCTTACAAGGCCGTCGGATACTCATTGCGGCTATCCGGAACATCACCGAACGGATCCTGTCCGAGGAACTATTGCGCATCTCGGAGGAGAGATTTACCAAGGTATTCATGGCCAGTCCCTGCCTCATGGCCATCTCCACCTTAGATGAAGGGCGATTTCTGGATGTGAATGAGGCCTTCCTCCAGGCCGGTGGTTTCACCCGAGGAGAGGTGATAGGAAAGACTTCCCGCGATCTGAACATCTGGACTGAAAATTATCCCCGGAAGGATTTCATCCGGCGAGTCCAAAACGAGGGGGGGGTCAAGAACATCGATATCCAATTTCGGATGAAATCAG
>JADFYC010000536.1 GCA_015233295.1 Deltaproteobacteria bacterium
CGCCGTATTCATCTACAACTATGGCCATGTGTTGCCGTTTTTCAAGAAAGCGGCGTAGTAGAATCAGGCAATTGGTGTGTTCCGGGACAAAAGTAACCGGCTTGGCCAGTCCCTTAATGGGGGTGGCGGGATGTTCCCAAGCATCTCGGCTGGACAGCTCCTTCATCATAACGTAACCATTGATATTCTCGAGTGAACCTTCAAAAATCGGAATCCGGCTGAATCCACTATTACAAGCGGCTTCATAGGCTTCCTGGACGGTCATGGATATGTCCAGCGCAAAGATGACCGTGCGCGGCGTCATAATGCACCCCACATCCTTGTCTTCCAACCCGATAATGTTGTGAACCATCAGGCTTTCCAAATCGGATATTTCCTTTGAATGGACGCCCAGGCGGACCATGGCCAGGATTTCCTCTTCCGTCACTAAGACCGCTTGATTACCCCGCGTGATTATTCGAGACAACCACAAACAAAATTGCACTCCAGGATATAGTGTCCAGATCATCAATTGGAGAGGATAGGCGACGTAAGGCCACAAACTTCGCCAATAGATAGCTCCCACGGTCTTGGGAATAATCTCCGAAAAAATTAAAATAACCAAGGTGAAGACAAAAGAAAACCAGATCAATCGCTTCGGGCCGAAAAGATCGTGGGCCAAGGCTCCGGCCGTTGACGCGCCGACAGTGGTCACGACCGTGCTGAGAATGAGCATGGCTGCCAGTGGAGCGGCAATGTTCTTTTTCAGGCTGAGAAAAAGCTGGGCCGCCTTGGTCTGTCGGTTTTCATCGATAGCGGCATCCAATTCGGTCCGGGGAGTTGAATATAATACCGCCTCAACAAAAGAGAAAATCATGGTCAAGACAATGACCAGGACAACAATTAAAATCAAAGCAACCATCTGCAACTCCTTGGTTGTTATTTGAAGAAGAAACCATAATCCATCGTCTTCCCAATCTAATTATGGTCGTTTCGGTGCAGGTGAGGATAGGGGCAAAGTAATCTGGATGATGGTCTGTTAGTCAGTGAATCAAACCCACGCTATCAACTATACCACAAAACCCGGCAAAAAGGCTTTGACAAAAAACAGGCGCCTCTGTTATTTCTGGATGCGGATAATTCGGCCGGGCTGCGTCTGGGGTCGGAACACAGCCTTCGGTCCTTTAAGTATATCTATAAGAATTTAAAGGAGATTGAAATGGAGTATAAGCATATCTTGGTAAAAAAAGATAACGGCCTGGTCACAATCACACTGAATCGACCGCCGCTGAATTGGTTAAATATCGCCATGATGGAAGAGATTAATCAGGCATTATCCGGCCTTAAAGATGACTCAGGGATCAAATTGCTGATGTTTGATGCTTCCGGGAAGGCCTTTTCGGTCGGTGTTGAAGTCGCCGAGCATATGAACGGCCTGGCTGAAAAGATGATCGAGGTATTTCATGGGATGTTCCGATTGATTGACCAGGTGGGGGTCCCGACCCTGGCTGTGGTCCATGGTTCATGTCTGGGTGGGGGGTGCGAACTGGCCATCTACTGTGACATGGTGCTGGCTCTGGACAATGCCAAGTTTGGGCAACCGGAGATAGCCGTGGGGGTTTATCCGCCCATCGCCGCGCTGGTCTTGCCGCATATCATCGGTCGCAAGAAGGCGATGGAATTGGTTCTCTCCGGGGACATCATTGACGCCAAAACGGCTCTGGAAATTGGCCTGATCAATCAGGTGGTCCCGGTCGCGGACAAAGATCAGGCGGTGGAGAAGATGGTCAACAAATTCCTGAATAAGAGTGCCGCAATTCTTAAATTGACCAAGAAAGCTTGTTTAACCGGAATCCTGGCCCAATCTCAAGACAATCTGAAAACAATCGAAGACATCTACCTTAACGAAGTGATGAAAACCCATGATGCCTTAGAAGGTTTGAACTCCTTTTTGGAAAAACGCAACCCGACCTGGAAGAACTGCTAACCGGTCTGACCGATTTTGATTTGACGCAAACAAAATGATTCCTACATATCTTCTTTGTGTCTTTAAGTTTTTGGGGTTATAGTCGGGCGCTTTTTATGGTATCTTCCAGGGGACAGTTCAAAGCCCAGATGATGTCAGATTCTACTCGATATTCTTGATCAGAAACCCAATGTCATTGACTTAAGAGGCCGCGCACATTGGAGACATAGACCCAGCGACTGTGTTCGCTTGTCAAGAAAAATTTAAGCGGTCCTCCATTCTGTTTTGTTTTTTACCATCGAATTGAGGATAATCAGTACCTTCCGCATACAGGCAGTCAGGGCTATCTTTTTGCTCT
>JADFYC010000537.1 GCA_015233295.1 Deltaproteobacteria bacterium
GGAAAAGAAGTTTCTGGAAATGTTAGGCGCCACGTTCACTAATATGGCCAAAGGATTAGAGACTCAAGAGCAGATCGCCCATCACTTGAAAACGGGCGGGGAAGCCTTTAAGGGCCAGTTGGAAGTCGTGGAAAAGTTCTTTAGTGCGTTCACCTCCTCCCTTAAACCGTCAAAGGATGAGGCTCGAGACGACGACAGGGGTGAGGGATCGAAGAGCAAGGCCACAACCGAGGACCATTCGGGCGGAACCAAAGCCGAGGAGTCCGGGGAGCCTTTATGGGAACGGGCGGCGGGGGAACTCCAGAAAAACTTGACGGACACCTTTAGCTACTTGGGTGTGGCGCCGCTCCGGGAGCACCTCGAACTCATGCGCAAGTATGAAGAGTTAAAAGAAAAGGTGGCCGCCCAAGCCGAAACCATCGCCAACCTGAAAAGGATGTTGAAAGAGGAAGCGGCTAAGAACATCGACAGCCTGAACACGCTTCAAACCATCATGGAAAAATGCGGCGAAAAGAACGTGGAAATGTATCAGCAAATTAAAAGGTTATTCGGGCTGCCGTTGTGATGAGCGAAGGACCGGGCGACCTGGAAAACAATTTTCCGATGGAAAACAATTTTCCATAATCGGGGTTATGGCTATATCTTTTTGCTTGACAACACCAGGGTCGTTCTATACATTCACATTGTAGCTAAATTGTGATTGCATTATAATCACGGGAAGATCGCCCCTCCCTCCTTCCCGGCGAGGCTGGGATGGTTTGGTTTTACTATCATACCCAGATATGTTAAGGCCATATTTTGAGCCACCAGATGGAGTCGGTGCAGACCCGACCGACCAGGTGACCTGACCCAACACCTGGCGCAGCTCCATAACTTTATGCTCTCGGACCCATAACCCGGCAATCCAGGCCGCCGGCCGGGCGTTTCAGGATACAACCAAGAAAAGGAGGATGTTGTTATGTCAAAGAAGTTCTGGGACGAAAAGCACGAAACCATGCCCGTCGAGGAGATGGAAAAATTTCAATTAAAATCCCTGCAAGACACTTTGAAACACGTTTATAGTAATGTCCCATTTTACAAGAAAAAATTCGACGAAATGGGCGTTAAACCGGACGACTGCAAAACATTACATGATATCAAACTGTTTCCGTTTTCATATAAGAACGATTTGAGAGACAATTATCCCTTTGGGCTGTGCGCCGTGCCCATGCGTCAGGTTGTTCGGATCCATGCCTCCTCCGGCACTACTGGAAAACCCATCACCGGTCCCTACACAGCCAAGGACCTGGATGATTGGGCGGAGTGTATGGCCCGGACTTTGTACGCCCAAGGCATCCGGGATGATGATATTGTTCAGAACGCCTATGGTTACGGTCTGTTTACAGGTGGGTTGGGATTTCATCATGGCGCCCTCAAGATCGGTTGCGCCGTAGTTCCCACCTCATCGGGCTTGACTGAGCGACAAATAATTTTAATGCAAGATTTCGGCGTCACCGGCCTGATGTGTACGCCCACCTATGCCTTGACCATCGCCGAACGCGCCCACCGGATGGGGGTGGATTTTAAAAATAGTCCTTTGCGGGTCGGGTCGTTTGGGGCCGAACCCTGGACCGTGGCCATGCGGGAAGAAATCCACAACCAACTGGGCATCGCCGCCCATGAAGCCGTGTGTTCCTTCCAGGAGAATCCGGCCAACTCCCGGAATCCGTTGGCCACCCAATCCGGCTCTCCTTCCCGGCCGGGCCCGGAGTAAACAATGACGTAGTCGGCCGCCCATTTGTCCAGGTTGGCCTTGACGGCCTCAGGATCCCGGCCCCAAAAATCGGGCGCGCCGGGGTAATTAGCCTCCAAGACAGCCCAAAGGTCTGGAAAAATATGGATGCGGCGGCGACTCGCCACATAGATGGGCAGTTCAATCAACACCCGATAGCCATCAAACACCCGATAGTAAGCCTCTTGAGGATCGGCAAAGGCCAGCAGCACCCGCCGACCGTCCGGAACCGGGGCCAGGAACCGGTCCATCGCCTCCAGCAACGGCCGGATGGGGAACGGGGCCAATACCGGTGGTATCTCTAATATGGATTTATTTATATTTCCCCGATAAATGTCGGTAAACAAAGGCGACAGGGCCAACCAGCCGGGGAGCAAGATGCAATGGTCGGCGCTGGTCATGATCACGGCCACGGTCAGACCGGCCATCATCATATACATGGACTGGATATCGGCAAAACGGGACACTTTCTGGTTAACCACGTAGATCGTCAGGCCGACCAGGTACAGCCACGGAGTCCGGCCGTTGA
>JADFYC010000538.1 GCA_015233295.1 Deltaproteobacteria bacterium
TCATGATTGCTGCCTTTCCCGTTAATTTCTATAGCGCGTGTTCATAACTGCCTCTCGTATCGTTTGTGCACATCAATAGGAGTTCACAGAATCGATAAGGGATTTTTGGTCCATTTTTCCAATGCCGCTCCAGTAAACCGGCCAGTTCAGATTGGTAATGGGATTGGCTGAATTGTGTCCGGAATAATAGTATCCTCGGTAAAGTGCCTGTTTTGCACTATTCGTGACCAGGGCGGGAAGAAGTTGTGTCAAAGACGCGTCCAAAGGACCTTGCATGGAATACGCTGTCGAAAAAGTATAATAGCTATTGAACTGTAACGGCATGGTCGCCAGGTCATAGTTCAGGGAACTGTAATCGGTGGGTTTTAAGGTATCGTGAGAAAATGTAAAGACCTTAAAGCCAGGGTTATTGCCAAATGCCGGACTTATGCCGGGCGTAATTTCAAGAACATCGGAAGACGGCAGGATCCGGTATTCGTCCATATGAGTATGCGCAGCCAGAGTCAGAGATATAACACCCGGATATTTCGAAAGTATTTGCATAAAACTGGTCTGATAAGCCGGATTCCACATCATCGTGGCAGTTGTCAGGTGGCCTTTGTTATCAACCTGTTTGGCAGTTGAAGACAGATCCCCGCCAGGCGGGACATGCATTATAAGCCATACCTTTTTGCCGTCAGCTTTGGCCGCCGCGAGTTTTGAATCAAGCCAGGCAAGTTCAGTTGCTACGGCATTATCATTATTGCCTGGGACAAGAGGGGAAAAAATGACTGTATTGAGTCCTATCACCGTCATATTTGTTTCGAGCGGCTCCGCAGAATAATATCCCCCACTCTTGAAGGTATTAAGAAATGCCTGATGATCCGCCGTGCCGTTCAAAAACTTTGTGTAAAAAAGTTCCGCCGTATCAGAAAGAAAACTACTGTCCGGTCCAAAGCTCCCGTATGAATCACCATTTCCAACAGCGAACATGACGGGAATGTTTCCGATAGACGACCTTACCTGGTCCATAAAAAAGGCAAGCGTCTTGTCGGTAAAGGCCTTCATGGCTGCCACGTCTGCATCGTTTCGAGGGTTTTGGGTCCCATTGAGGTAGGTATAAAATAGTTGTGGAAAGTAATGTCCAAGAATGTCGCCGGTATAAATAACGAGCGGACTCGCTCCCAGGTTTTGCCTGATGCCTGCCAGTGCAAGTACCAGCAAAGGATAGTTGGTGTCGGTCCCCCATGTCGAAGGTGCTGATATGCTCGATGTCTTAAAAATACTGGCCCACTGGCCGGCATCAGCAGAGTTAAGCGCCTGAAAAAGAGATGGATCATAGAAAGGATTAAAATGAGCATCCGTGAAAACAACTACCGGGAAATTGTTGGTGGTGTTGGTATCATTGCCGCATCCAGCCAGTTGCAACAGGAGTGTCAGTGCGAATAGCAAACTGAAAAGTCTTAAATTTTTGCAGCGCATGTTCATAGCGAAAGCCTCCTTTGATCGATTATCAGCATTGTCCGGTTAGGTAATTGCGTATCGAAGTCATTAAGTTATAATTTCAGGCTGAATAGGGATTTAATCCAGCAGCGACATGGCCTCCCAAAAGGACAATTATGACCATTCACAGTATAACCTTCACCCCGAGCAATGGAGTCCCTCGGCTGGTCCGGCAGATAATTGAAGACTCATTCTTTGCCCGGTGGTTGGACATTCTTAAACCCCAGGCGCTCCAAGACCACATATAGGGGCCGCATTTTAACCTCTCCGTAGGTACGGCCGACATACTCACCGATAATGCCTAAAGAGATCAACTGGACGCCGCCCAAAAATAGAATAACGATAAACAGCAGCGTCCAGCCGGTCACCCAGATGTTGGTGAACAGCCGCAAGATCAGGGCGTAGATAATCCCCATCAGGGCCAACCCGGAGACCAGAAATCCCATCCAACCTGCTACCTTCAAGGGGACGATGGAGAAGGATATGATGGCGTCCAGAGCCAGGCCGAGCATCTTGAAGTAAGAATACTTGGTTTGCCCCGCCTGGCGGGCCACCCGTTCATACGGGACAGCGACCTGGCGGAAGCCGGCCCAACTAACCATCCCTCTAATAAAGCGGTATCTTTCGGGCATGTCCAGAACGGCATTAACGACCTGGCGGTCCATCAACCGAAACTCTCCAGTGTCGAGAGGCATGGTGACTTCGGAGAGCTTGTTGATCAGCCGGTAAAACAGCTTGGCCGTCCATAGCTTTAGCCGCGTCTCTCCGGGCCGGTGGGTTCGCCGGCCATAGACCACCTGAAACCCTTCCCGCCA
>JADFYC010000539.1 GCA_015233295.1 Deltaproteobacteria bacterium
TGCGATTAATCCTGGCCCTTCTTATGACGGTCTGCCTGAGCCTGGGCTGCTCAAGTAACGGCTCCGCAGTCCGGCTGGCCATCCTGACCACGGCCGACTTACAGAGTAAGATTGTCCCATATGAAATTAAGGATGACGGGCGGAAGGTCTCAGTCGGCGGGTTGGAGCGAATCGCTGCCGCGGCTAAAACCGTCCGGCAACAGGTGGACGGATCGTTACTCCTATCGTCCGGCGACGACCTGGTGGGGTATCTGTATGCCTTGCTCAAGGGAGAACCGGAAATGGCCGGGATGACCCTGGCCGGTTACGATGTCGTCACTCCGGGCAACCACGAGTTTGACTATGGACTGACGGTCTATCGGAATGCGTTGAGGCAGGCTAAATTCGATGTGATTTCAGCTAATACGACGGTGACTGATCCTGAGGTGGCGGCGAAAATCAAACCCTGGGTAGTCAAGGAGGTGGCCGGGGTCAAAATCGGTCTGTTCGGACTGATGACTCCAGACTTTATTAAGGTCTGCAGTCCGCCGGAGGGAGGAGTCAAGGTCAACTCCGAGACCATCCCAGTGGCTAAGGACGCTGTCGGTAAGCTGAAATCAATGGGCTGCCAATTGATCGTGGCCCTGACTCACCAGGGCATGGCGCTCGACCGGAACCTGGCCGCCGAGGTGCCGGGAATCGACATCATCATCGGTGGCCATGATCACGAGTCGGGTTATGCCGTGGTGGGCCGGACGATTATCGCCAATGACGGACTGGGCGGGAAATACTTAGGGGTGCTGCGGTTCAAGTTTCGGGATGGGGCCGTGACCGATCCCGCCTGGGAGCAAATCAAGCTGACCGCCGAGGTCGGCTCAGACCCGAAGATCCATGCCTTGATGGCCGGATACATGGCTCAGTGTCAGGCAAAGCTGGGCCAGAAAATTGGTGAAACGACCGAAGAGCTGGATGCCAGGGAAAAAACTGTGCGATTCCAGGAATCCAACGCCGGAAACCTGATCACCGATGCCTGGCTGAACTGGTTTGACCAGGCGGACGCGGCTCTGCTCAATAGTGGGACTATCCGAGGGGACAGAATCTACCCGGCCGGGCCGGTAACCTATCTCCTGGTGAATGAGATTCAGCAATTTTTGGGTGAGATCATTCGAGTCCCGCTAACCGGGGCTGATCTGAAGCAGGTCTTGGAGATTGCCGCGTCATCTCTGGTCGCGGACGGCGATGGCTGCCCCACTCAAAATCGGGCGCCCAGTGGCGGATTTCTGCAGGTCGGTGGTTTAAGAATGACTATTGATATGAAAAAGAGGCCATTTTGCGCCACGTACTCCGGCCGTCAGGTGACTCAGATAATTAATCCCGGAGAGCGGGTGGTCAATGTACAGGTCCAGCGTCGCGGAAATTGGGAAAACCTAGACCCGGCTGCGACCTACTCCGTGCTGGTCAATGACTGGATGGCCGGCGGCGGTGATGGATACTACGTGTTTTTGAAAGAGGGATTGAAGAAAGAGCCGACGACCATGATCACCACTGACGTCCTGGCCAGTTACATTAAGCAACACATCCCCGTCTCGCCTAAGGTGGAAGGCCGGATTAACATCATTACCAAGTAGCACAAAACCGCCAGGCGATTGGGCCGGGCATTAAGAATTAACTATCAGGTGTTTCTCTAATCCCGATGTGACAGGAATCACCTGACTCATCATCTCGAAATACGATTTTATGGAAACCATATTCCGATTCAAAGACCCGTTCTTCTTGCTGCTGCTTCTCCTGGTACCCGGATAGGTGTACTATGAGTTGAAGCTGAAGAAGCGGCCCTACTTCGTTTTTTCCGATCTCTCCCTGGTCGCGGCGGCAGCCGGGCGGCGGATCCCCTGGCATCGGTTGACCCTGGTCATCCGCGTCCTAATCCTGATCCTGATCATCCTGGCTTTGGCTCGGCCCCAATCGGGCAGCCTGGAGCGGGAGGTCTCCAGTCCCGGGGTGGATATCATGCTTTGCCTGGACACTTCGGGCAGTATGCAGGGCCTGGATTTTGAGGTCAAGGGTGAACGGCGGAGCCGACTGGACGTCATTAAGGAAGTCGTGACCAACTTTGTCAAGAAACGCAAGACGGACCGTATCGGCATGGTCGTCTACGGAGCGGAAGCCTTTACCCAATGTCCCTTGACCATGGATTACGGTGTATTAGCTGATTTTCTTAGCCGGCTCAAGATCGGCATGGCCGGTGATCGTACTGCCATAGGGGACGCCCTGGCCATCGCGGTCAAGCGTCTGAAAGATATCAAAGCCAAATCCA
>JADFYC010000053.1 GCA_015233295.1 Deltaproteobacteria bacterium
GATGGCGGGGACGCCGGGCCGCGATCATGGCCGTCATTGGATTTGCAGCTATCTTGTTCACCTATATGGGAGTGAATCACTGGTTAAAGGGATATCACTCCTTTTCGGGTTTACAGGCGATCAAATGAATATCGTTTTGGTGGGTCTTAATCACAAGACAGCGGCCTTGGCTTTGAGAGAAAAACTCAACTTCAACCGGGATGACATCGATACGGCTTATCAAGGGATCATATCGATTCCTGCCCTGATTGAAGGAATTTATATCTCAACCTGTAACCGCGTCGAACTCATGGCCACGACTGAAGAGCCGGTGCGTACGGTGGACGGCGTTTCCAAATTCCTGTCCAACTATCACGGAGTGCGGCTCGATGAGTTCACTCAGTCGCTATATGTTTATCGAGACAGAGACACGGTTAAACACCTTTTCGAAGTGGCCTCCAGCCTGGATTCCATGATCCTGGGGGAGCCGCATATATTGGGACAAATTAAGGCAGCCTATCGCCAGGCGGTGACCCAAGGCGCTTCCGGGGTAATTCTGAACCGGCTGTTGCACAAAGCTTTTTCCGTGGCCAAACGAGTCCGGACCGAAACCGGCATTTGTTCCAGTGCCGTATCGGTGAGTTATGCCGCGGTAGAACTGGCCAAAAAAATATTCGGCCAATTAAAAGGAAAGAAGGCCCTGCTGGTCGGGGCGGGGGAAATGGCCGAGTTAGCGGCGGAGCACCTCCTGTCTGCGGGTGTCGCCGAAATCACAATTGCTAACCGCACTCTCCAAAATGCCGTCACTCTGGCCAGGAGGTTTCATGGGCAGGCCGCCTCACTTCCTGAGATACCCACCCTCCTTCAGACGGCAGATATCGTCATCACCTCCACCGGGGCCGAAGGTTTCGTCATCGGATATGACGATGTTAAGGGAATGATGCGACAAAGAAAAAACAGGCCGATTTTTTTTATCGATATCGCCGTCCCGCGGGACGTGGAACCATCCGTCAACACCATCGGCAACGTCTACGTTTATGATATTGACGATTTAAAAGGTATCATTGAAAGCAACAAATCAAAAAGAGAGGAAGAGGCCATCAAGGCCCGTCGGATCATCGATGAAGAGGTGCTTAAATTTGAAAATTGGCTCAAGACGCTTGACGTAGTGCCGACCATTAGGGGGATTAAGGATAAACTTGAGGCTATTCGCAAGGCCGAATTGGACCGGTCCCAGGCCGTCTTGAAACAACTTTCCCCCGACCAGGTCCAGGCCATCTATGTTATGACCGAATCGTTGATCAAAAAGGTCCTGCATGATCCTGTTTTGTATCTAAAACTTAACGGCCACAGACAAAATCGTCAGGCCCGTATTGACCAGGTTAGGAAAGTGTTTAATCTAGATAAAGAAATAGTCGAACAAGAAATCCAGATCGGGGAACAGGATGCCGAAAACTAATTTGTTAAAGACAAATGTCCGAATCGAGTAGTCGGCCGCCCCGCGGCATGATCATCAAGTGGTACTCGATCATCTTTTGGCGGATGATCCTCAGGCCCGGCCGACACGGCTGCCGCCTGGATGTCCTAAAACTGAGGCCGCGTTAAATGCCCCGCTCGGTTGTCCGGCGCGGCCCGGTCTCAGCCCTAACGCACGTTAAATTATCAAGTTGCTCGACCTGTTGGAATCAACTTCAGTCGACGAGGGGAAAAAACTTATATGCCATCCGATGGAGGACGACAATTGAGTCCTTTTTACAAGAACTTAGCTCTATGGTTAGTGATCAGCCTGATGTTGATCCTGGTCTTCAACCTGTTTAAAACTCCCCAGGTCTCCAAAGACAAAACCAGCTATAGTGATTTCTTGGAAGACGTGGAAAAAGGGAATGTCCTTAGTGTGGTCATTCAGGGTGAAAACATTTACGGGTCCAAAATGGACGGAACCAAGTTCAAGACATTCGCGCCCCGGGATGAGTCCTTAATCAAGACCTTGCGCAGCAATGGAGTCAAAATCTCGGCCCGGGCGGTGGAGGAATCCCCCTGGTACATGACCGTCCTGATTTCCTGGTTCCCGATGATCATGTTAATCGCCGTGTGGATTTTCTTCATGCGTCAGATGCAGGTGGGAGGCGGCAAGGCCATGTCTTTCGGCAAGAGCCGGGCCAGGTTGATGTCTGATACCGCCGAGAAGGTCACTTTTAAAGACGTAGCCGGAATTGAGGAGGCTAAGGAAGATCTCCAGGAGATCATTGAATTTCTTAGAGACCCAAAAAAATTCACCCGGCTGGGTGGCCGCATCCCTAAGGGGGTGCTTTTAATGGGCGCTCCGGGCACTGGAAAAACCCTTTTGGCCCGCGCCATTGCCGGAGAGGCCGGGGTTCCCTTCTTCAGTATCAGCGGTTCGGATTTTGTGGAGATGTTCGTAGGCGTCGGAGCATCAAGAGTTCGGGATTTGTTCGTCCAAGGTAAGAAAAACGCCCCTTGCATTATTTTCATCGATGAAATAGACGCGGTGGGGCGGCATCGAGGGGCCGGTCTGGGCGGAGGGCACGACGAACGTGAGCAAACCCTGAATCAACTCTTGGTGGAAATGGACGGTTTCGAGTCTAACGAAGGCGTGATTCTCATTTCGGCCACCAACCGGCCCGACGTCCTCGACCCAGCCCTGTTACGGCCCGGCCGATTTGACCGGCAGGTGGTGGTGCCAGTGCCCGATATCAGAGGCCGGGAGGAAATATTAAAAGTCCATACCCGAAAAACGCCTTTATCCCGAGATGTCGATTTGGCCGTCATTTCCCGGGGGACACCTGGATTTTCAGGAGCCGATTTAGAAAATCTAGTCAATGAAGCGGCTTTACAGGCGGCCAGAAAAGATAAAGACAAACTCCAAATGGTGGATTTTGAACTGGCTAAAGATAAAGTACTCATGGGCGCTGAACGCCGGAGCCTGATTATCAGTGATGAGGAAAAAAAGAACACGGCTTATCACGAAGCCGGTCATACCCTGGTGGCCAAACTGACCCCCGGCACCGACCCGATCCATAAAGTGACCATCATTCCCCGCGGCCGGGCCCTGGGGTTGACTCAACAGTTGCCCACAGATGAACGCCATACCTATGCCAAAGAGTTTCTGCTGAGTCAGTTGAAGGTTCTCATGGGTGGCCGGGTGGCCGAAGAAATGGTCTTGGGTCATCTGACCACGGGGGCCGGCAATGACATTGAGCGGGCCACCGACCTGTCCCGGAAAATGGTCTGTGAATGGGGCATGAGTGAGACGATGGGCCCCCTCACCTTCGGCAAGCGGGAGGAGCAGATATTTCTGGGCCGAGAGATTGCCCAACATCGAGACTTTAGTGAAGAAACGGCCAGAAAAATTGACGTTGAGGTCAGGAATATAGTTATAGGCGCATATAATGACGCCAAGGCTTTGCTTTCAGAACATATTGACCATCTCCATGCCCTGGCCAAGGCTCTTTTGGAATTTGAAAGCATTGATGGAGTAATGGTGGATGATGTCATTAATGGCAGACCAATTACAAAAAAGCCGCCTGAACCATCCACCGCGGCAAAGCGACCTCCTGAAGAAAAAGTTGAGGATGAAGACAGCGACAGCGGGGAGGATGATTAATCTAACGTTGTTCACCGAAACCTGCGGAAAAATCACGATTGACCCGACCGGGCTTTTTTTAGACATTAACCAGAAAGAAAACGAAGACTTCTATGCCCCAGAACGAACTTGACATCGAACTCAGAAATGGCGTCCTCCAACTAAGTGAAAAAACCATGGTCATGGGGGTCATCAACGTTACTCCTGATTCCTTTTCCGATGGCAATCTCTTCTACAGCAAAGACAAGGCCATCGCCCACGGTTTACAAATGGTTGAGGACGGGGTCGATATTATCGACATCGGCGGTGAATCCACTCGTCCATTTTCCAATCCCGTCCCGATTGAGGAGGAATTGGACCGAGTCATCCCGGTGGTTAAGGCGTTGACTGCCCGTTGTCAGGTGCCCATCTCCATCGACACCTGTAAATCCGAGGTGGCCCGGCAAGCGCTGGATGCCGGAGCGGCTCTCATAAACGATATCAGCGCCCTGCTGTTTGATCCGGCCATGGGGCCGCTGGTGGCTTCATACGGCGTTCCGCTCGTCCTGATGCACATGAAGGGAACGCCCAAGACCATGCAAGTCTCACCTGACTATGACGCTTTAATTCCTGAAATAACCAAATTCTTGATAGAAGCCATGGATCGGGCTATGGCCTATGGGATTGAACGCCGAAAAATCATCATCGACCCCGGCTTGGGGTTTGGCAAACAAGTGGAACACAACCTGGCCATTTTGAATAAATTGTCTCATTTCAAAATCCTGGGCCGGCCTATTTTGCTGGGGGCGTCACGGAAGGCGTTTATCGGGAAGGTCTTAGGGCTGGACGTTAATCAGCGGGAAGAAGGCACATCGGCCACTGTGGCCATCGGGGTCTATAACGGCGCCAACATCGTCAGAGTCCACAACGTCCTGAATGCCCGAAGAACCGTGGATATGGTTGAGGCCATCAAACGCGCCGGACAGTTATAAATTATTGGTTGCCCCCATGACAGCGTTCTTAGACAAACTGCGGCTCTCGGGCCACGACTGGCTGGATATCTTAATTGTCGCCATTATAATCTACCAGGGGCTCCTTTTTATTAAGGGCACAAGAGCCTTTCAGATGCTCATCGGGTTGGCCGTCATTGTCTTGGCTTATTTGCTGTCCCGTAATTTGAAGCTTTCTACCCTGGAATGGCTCTTAAATAATTTTATTAGTTACATTATCTTGATTGTCATTATCTTGTTCCAAGACGACATTCGTCGAGTTCTGACAACAATGGGAAAAGGGCCTTTCTTTCGTTCCTCCATTGAGCAAAATCTGTATTTAGAAGAAGCTATCAGAGCCGCCTATTCTTTGGCTTCGAATAAGGTCGGCGCCTTGATCGTTTTTGAACGGACCACCAAGCTTAACCAGTATATCGAAACCGGCAAAATCATCGATGCCCGCTTGAGTCGCGAACTCCTTATCAGCATCTTTATCCCCAGTTCCCCGCTGCATGATGGCGCTGTGATTATTCAAAACGGCAGGATTTACGCGGCCGGATGTCTGCTGCCCTTGAATACCGAACAAAGCATGAGCATAAAACTCGGCACCCGGCATCGGGCGGGACTGGGTATGAGCCTGGAGACTGATGCGGTGGTCATCGTTGTTTCCGAGGAGCGTGGGCAGGTTTCTCTGGTCGCAAATGGCCGAATATCTTGGGGAATTGACCGAGAGGCGCTCCGCGAGGAATTGTTTGCCATGTTTAAACAATCCAAACCAAAGAAGCCGTCGGCTAAAAGAAGCTTGACGAATTTTTTGGCCGGCCTTAAGCGCCGCCGCGAGGAAAAAACTGCTTGACTTTTTTGAGAAAATTGTTTCTCCAAAATCTACCGCTGAAAATTCTCTCGGTTGTCTTGGCTTTTTTGCTCTGGGGATTTGTGGTCGGAGAAAAGGATTCCGAAGTTGGTGTCACCGTTCCCTTGGAACTGGTCAATGTACCGGCTGACACGGCCATAACCAACGACATCCCGGCCGACGTCTCACTCAGATTCAAGGGGCCGCGGAATCTGGTCAGGAACTTGTCCGAACGAGGCATGATCAAGACGATCGACCTTAAGGATATGAAACCTGGAGTAAACACCATCAATCTTCTTCCCGAGAGCTTCCCCGTCCCCAGAGGCCTGGAACTAATCCGGGTTAGCCCTTCTTCTTTAATTATTTATCTTGAGCGGATCATAACCAAGCGTCTCCGGGTGATGGCCAGTCTTGAAGGCGAACCTGCCGACAATTTTGCCGTGACCAAAGTTGTTGTCAAGCCGGACAGCATTATAGTCTCAGGGTCAAAAAGTGAGCTTTCCGCCACGGATTTCTTATGGACCGCGCCAATCGATATTAATGATATCCAAAAAAACCTCGACATCACCACACCCTTAGAAAAGTATTCCAGATTGCTGAAGGTTCTCGAATCCGACGCCATCCATGTCCAGGTGATCGTGGAACCAAAAATTGATCTCCACACCTTCCGAGACGTTCCCGTCGTAGTTAAAGGGCCTGAATATACCTACCGGGTGCAACCCGACAAAGTCACCTTGACGGCTACCGGAACTGTTGATCAGATCAAAAGTGCATTAAAGGGTAGTCCACCCCAAGTGACTCTCGACCTCTCAGACAAGCCACCGGGGAGGTACATGCTGGAATACGGTGTGTCATTACCCCACGGATTATCTTTAAAGAAAACATCCCCCGAACGGCTCAAAACCGATATTTATAAGCGGCGGGTGAAATCGAAACGAAAATAGAAGACCTCGGTTGCTGGTTTCTCGTTACTGGTTGCTTGTTACAAGTTTACTTCCAGTTAACGTCCCGTTATCCCCTAATACCCAACATGAAACCAGCAACCAGAAACGAGTAACATTTTCCGGAGAATTGACTATTGAACAGATTATTCGGTACGGATGGCATCAGGGGTAGGGCCAATGTCCCTCCCATGACCGTGGATACGGTAATGAAAGTTGGGCAGAGTGCGGCCCAAGTATGCCATACCCGGCCCGGCCGTTGTAAGATTGTCATCGGTAAAGACACCCGACTGTCGGGGTATATGATCGAAAGCGCCATAGCCGCGGGCATATGTTCTATGGGGGTAGACGTCCTTTTGGCCGGAGTCTTACCTACTCCGGGGATCGCATTTATGACTACAAGTATGCGGGCTGACGCCGGTGTCGTGATTTCCGCCTCCCATAACCCTTTTCATGACAATGGAATAAAGATATTTAACCGCGACGGATTTAAGCTGCCTGATGAATTGGAGAGGAAAATCGAAAACCTGGTCTTCCAGGCCGGCCCTGATTCCGTCCAGCCTTCATCGGAAAACCTGGGCCGGATTTCTCGTCTCACCGATGCCGATGGAAGGTTTACCGTTTTTCTAAAAAACACGTTCCCCCGTCATCTGTCACTTGATGGATTGAAAATTGTTCTCGACTGCGCCCATGGAGCTGCCTACAAGGTCGCGCCGGCCGTCCTCTCCGAGTTGGGGGCGGATCTGATTCTGTTGGGTGCTCAACCTGATGGGAAAAATATCAATCATCAGTGCGGCTCCCTCCACCCCGCGTTGCTCGCCTCGGCAGTAACAAAAGAATCTGCTGACTTGGGTGTGGCTCTGGACGGGGATGGCGATAGGGCCATATTCGTGGACGAAACCGGTCGTGTCCTCGACGGTGATCAGGTTATGGCCATTTGCGCCGCCCACCTGCACAAGCAAGGAAAACTTAATAATGATACCCTGGTAGCCACAGTCATGAGCAATTTGGGTTTGGAGGTGTGCCTGGCTGAGATGGGGGTACAACTGGTTCGGACCAAGGTTGGCGACCGTTGGGTAGTAGAAGAAATGCTTCGTAGAAACTGTAACTTAGGTGGTGAGCAATCCGGCCATATCATCTTTCTTGATCACAACACCACAGGTGACGGCATCCTCACTTGCTTGCAACTCCTGGCAATCATGCTCGAAGACCGGCACCGCCTGTCCGAATTGGCCGGGATCATGACCAGATACCCCCAGGAACTGATCAACGTTAAGGTCTCTCACAAAAGAAACCTGGACGAGTTGCCCGAAGTGGCTTCCCTCACTCGAGAGGTGACGCGAGAACTGGGCAGCAAGGGCCGCGTTTTGATCCGTTATTCCGGCACAGAGCCATTGGTCAGGGTCATGCTGGAAGGTGAAGATGCCGCAGTGATCCGGTCATACGCCGAGCAGCTTGCCTCCAGCCTGAATCGGGCGTTGGGTTAGCCGCCGGCGTCCGATATTAGACAAACAAGAAAGGCGCCACAGGCATCGGCCTTATTAACTATCCTGGCCGATTCAACTTTGCCAACCTCGTTATTATTCTCGCCAATCCCGCCACTCAATTTTCGACATAGTCAGACGAAGATAGCCGGTCAAACCGTGTAACGCCACGTTTTCCGGTTGACTGAAGTCCTCATTGATAATACAATAAACAATACCGTAACTCAGTTATCTGCCATGGCGGCCGGTTATTCATTCAGATATATCCTTCTGTTATGGCGCCGCTTACGCTGAATAACCCACATATCCAGCTCATTTGATGCCAAGAAAGGGCTTGCCGTTATGCTACTGACCATAGATGTGGGGAACACCAATATCGTCATCGGCGTCTTCAAGGACAACCGTCTGATCAACGACTGGCGGCTTAGAACCGAGAAGGACATGACTAGCGATGAGTTCTTCATCATGCTGAGAAACTTGTTTGCTTATTCGGACATCGGGCCTGCTGATATCAATGATGCCATTATTTCCTGTGTTGTGCCTCCGCTACTAAATATCCTGGAATATTCTTGCTATAACTATCTAAAAGTTAAACCAGTTATTGTTGGTCCCGGGATAAAGACCGGCATGCCCATCCATTACGACAACCCCAAGGAAGTAGGCGCGGACCGGATTGTCAATTCCGTAGCCGCCTATGAAAAATACAAAACCAGCCTCATCGTAGTCGACTTTGGGACCGCCACAACCTTTGACGTAGTGTCTAAGGATGGAGAATACTTAGGTGGAGCCATCTCCCCCGGAATTATCATCTCTTGTGAAGCCCTATTCCTCAAAGCCTCCAAATTACCCCGGGTAGAACTCTTTTCCAAACCCAAAAGAGTGGTCGCCAAAGACACCATCTCCAGTATGAATGCCGGTATCATTTATGGATACGCCGGGTTGGTGGATGGCATCATAGACCGCATCAAGGCGGAAATGGAATCCGAGTTCACCGTAATCGCTACCGGCGGCCTGGCCCGGGTGGTTGCTTCTGAGACCCAGTCTATCCAGCACGTTGAGGATGGCCTGACCTTAGAAGGACTTCGAATCATCTACCAGCGGAATAAACATAAATAGCGACCGGCGGATGGCCGGACCAACCCGGAAAGCACTGCCAAAGGTGAACAGGATTGATCCAGATAAAGAATAGCCATGACAGGTTCTTTAAGAGTACTTTTTCCGGAAAGGCTGAAGCGCAGGATTTCCGGACTTTACCGGGACATTACCAATAATCATCCCAATGGTTGTCTACCATGGACCAGAGACCTGGAATATCCCGGAGAAGTTTGGACACCTTTTTGACTTAAACTCCGAACTGGCCTATTTTTGTCCCGAGTTCCGATACTTACTTTACGACCTGTCCAGGTATGACGACGACACGATCAAGGGTGCCGCGAAATCAAGAGTTGCTTTGCTATTGCTCAAGTACATTTTTCGAGAGGACCTTCCGGAACGACTGCCTGAGATTTTAGGGTTACTAAGAAACGTTGCCGAATTGCCCGGCGGTGCGGACTACCTCATGGCCGCCTTGAACTGCTTGATTTCAAACTCCGATAAAATAAGTGACGAGGTGCTGACGAACATCATCAAGAAAACTTTTGCTGATAAGGGAGATAGTCTTATGCCGACCTTAGCTGAAACATGGTTCCAGGAAGGTCTTGAAAAGGGCGTGGCACAGGGGATACAGCAGGGTACACTATCCACGGCTCACAAATATCTTGTTGATATTCTGAAAACCCGCTTTCAGGTGGTCCCTGTCGCCGTCACCACCCGCATTAACTAACTGGATGACCCGGACATGTTAAGTCGCCTGATTAAGAAGGGGGTGGTGGTCGGCTCCATGGAGGAGTTCGAGAAACTCCTCATCAACGGGCAGCACTGACCGACTGGACAAACCCTGGGTCGCCTGATATTTTCTATATTCCAAGAGGGTTATCATGGATCGTGGTGAAGAAATAGTCACTGGTGTTTACCTGGTCGGTGGACCGAATGCGTCATCTTCCAAGGACTGCCTGGTCTATGCCGTTGATTTTGGCTCTGAGGCGGTATTGATAGACACCGGGGCCGGTGGCAGTGAGGAGGCCATACTAACCAATATGATGGGATTGGGCCTGGATCCCCGTCTTTTGAAAACAGTCATCCTGACCCATAACCATATCGACCACATTGGCGGCGCCACCTTCTTCAAAGATCGATATGGCTGCCGACTGATCGCCCACGAGTTGGATGTTCCGGCCATGGAAGCCGGCGATCCGGTAGTCACCGCGGCCGACTGGTACGGCATCCCGGCCCCCAGACTGACTATTGACCACCAAGTCAGCGGGTTGACCAACTCGCTCAAATTCGGCCCGGAAACACTGGAGCTTATCCACACCCCAGGCCACACGCCGGGATCTCTGGGTGTGTTGCTGAACCGGGCCAGTCAACTCATCTTGTTCGGCCAGGATATTCACGGCCCGTTTATGCCCCAGTTCAAATCAAATCTGGTCGATTATCAAAAGTCAATGGAGTATCTGATCAGCCTGTCGCCCGACATTCTGTGCGAAGGTCATTACGGCATCTTCCATGGTCGAAATAAGGTCAAGGCGTTTATAGAAAATCAGGTAAGAGCCAATTGCTGAATTCACTCATTTGAGATCAAATATGCCTAATGGTCTATCAAGACGGCAGTTCTTGAGAATCATGGCTTCTTGCTCCGCCATCGGGGCCGGTCTGTGCCTTGACTCCAACGCCACGGCCCAGATGCCCATCGATTTCGGGACAGGACAGCCCACAACCGGGCCATCGGAGAAGTTCACTCAAGAAGCCATGTTTTACAAGCCGTTGGGAGAAAAAAAAATCGAATGTCTACTTTGCCCCCGGCAGTGCCAAATCATCGATGGTGAACGGGGATACTGTGGCGTCAGGGAGAATCGGGCCGGTAAATATTACACCATGGTTTATTCTCGAGTGTGTACCGCTCATAATGATCCCATCGAGAAAAAGCCGTTCTATCACTTTCTCCCCGGCACCACCGCCTTTTCCCTGGCCACGGCCGGGTGCAACATAGAATGCCGCTTTTGCCAAAACTGGCAGATTTCCCAGTTTCGTCCGGAGCAGGTCCAATCTCTCTACCTGCCGCCTGATCAGGTGGCCGACCTGGCTCGCCGGCAATCTTCCCCAACTATTGCCTACACCTATTCAGAACCGGTGATATTCTATGAATACATGTTGGCCACCGCTGTTGAGGGACGCCGGCACGGGGTCAAGAGCGTGATGGTTTCCAACGGATTCATCAATCAGGAACCCATGGACAAATTGTTGGGGGCGGTGGACGCGGTCAAAATCGATCTCAAAGCATTTACCGAGAAATTCTACCGGGAGGTCTGTTCGGGAGAGTTGAAACCAGTGCTCAAGACGATGGAATTGATCAAGAAGAGAGGCGTCTGGCTGGAAATTGTCGTCTTGATCTTGCCCACCCTCAATGACAGCGACGAAGAAATTACCAATTTGTGCCGCTGGGTCAAGGCCAATCTGGGAAAGGAAACGCCGGTCCATTTCACCCGGTTCTATCCGACGTACAAAATCAAAAACTTGCCCCCCACCCCTGTGTCTACTCTGGAAAAAGCCTATCAAATCGCCGTGGCGGAAGGGCTGTTTTTCCCTTATGTGGGCAATGTTCCAGGGCATCCCATGGATCAAACCAGGTGCCCCATATGCCGGAATGAGGTCATCCGCCGCATTGGATTCTATGACGTTAAGTGTCTGCTCAAGAACGGCCGATGCCCAACATGTGACAATCCATTGCCCGGGGTCTGGACATAACCGCTCTCATCGTTCCGGGTTACGGGTTGCGGGTTGCGATAATATCACGGCCGTCAGCGGCCAACCTGAGACGAGAAACCAGATAGTCATAAGCCGGCCAACCGCATTCGTCCCGCATCAATGGTCGATCCGGCCCATTTCCCTTTTGATCATCCAGCGTAAAGGAACAGCCAAGTTGGTCAAGGAAGAATTCAGACCTATTACCGCATTTGAATTTTGGCGGGAAGCTCACATTGACGAGCCTGATCATCAGAAGCGACATAAGATCGGCGACACGTTCGAGGTAATTTCCGGACTACCCTCAATCCCGGAATCAATTCTCAAGGTCCTGGCTCTCCTGGATGATCCCCTTTCCAGCTTCGACCAAATCATTCGCTGTATCGACACCAGTCTCGGCGTCAAATTTATCAATGTCGCCGGGTCGGCATATTACGGTCAGAAGATTACCAGGTTGGAACAGGCCATGGCCGTGCTTGGCTTTGCCCAGATGAAAAACATTGTGACCACGGCCGCCATCCTAGGAAAACTCGACGAATTGGAATTACCAAAAGAATTCAACCGCCGCAGATACTGGGAGTATTCTCAAATGAACGCGGCCATCGCCTCAGTCATGGGGATGGTCATGCAAGTTGATGATTCGGGCGAGCTTTACACCATCGGCCTACTGATGCACGTCGGAAAGTTGCTCCTAACCCATTGCTTCCCAAACGAGTATCGACAAATCAAAGAAATGTCTCACCAGTTGAAACAACCTTCGATAGAATTGGAAACCGAACTCCTGGGATTTAATCACGCTGAATTCGGGGCCCTGGCTCTGTTCAAGTATCATCTGCACTGGCAAGCCTGTAATGGTGTTTGGTATCATCACAGCCAGGTAACCCCCGGCGCCGCCAATTGGGAAAACCGGGCCATCCTGTCAGCCGTCGGCCGCATTTCGGACTCCCTGAGTCTGCCTGGATTTGATAAGGTGGAAAAACTATTTCTGAATCGACGTCAACTTGCTATAATCATACAAGAAGGTCTTGGAATCGAGGCGATCAAGAAACTCATGCAAGAGGAAAACATCCCGACCGGCGATTACGGCGAGGATATTCGCTTAGGATGGTCAGCCGTTTTCACCACCAGGCTGAAGGCGGCCGAAAAAAATCTGCTCCGGGCCCTGGGGCATGTGTTTGGTCGCAGATAAAGCACCCGAGCATGACTGCAACCGGTGACGCCGGCCACAATCATTCCGGTTCACATTCAGTGGGACATTGCAAGGTGGAAAAGGCGGCCAGGATCCTTTTCTCTTTTAGACGGCGTTTCTCATCAATCTCCGTCTCCGGAACAACAGCCAGATACTGCATAAGGGTAACCCGGTCAGGCAGTGCGGCCAGACCAACGGCAACAACGGATCCGGTTGCAGTATCCAGGACCTCGGCATCCCGGCCATTAGTCACCACGGCGAAAGGGATGACCACCGGACCGATCCATCGAGCCAACGATAGCGCCTCTCGGTGTCTCGTAACCATAGACCCGCGGGCACATTGAATGACCATCCCCTGCCGCCCCCCTAACTTTATGACCAGATGGGCCTCGGCTGCCTCCACTCGGCCATCCATGGACAAATCAATGGCCACCTCCACCGCCACTTCATCCCGGCCGTAGCCCTTCTCCTCAATTAACAGACGCTCCAGTTGTTGCCGTATTTGCTCATCGTCTGAATCTAGAATTTCCTTCCCCGTCAAGAAATCTCTTATTGTTTCATTGGTCAGGCAAGTCATTTTGGGCTCCCGGTTTGGGCTACGGTAGCGGGTGTCAAGTTTGCCAGGGTTCCCAAATGGTCTTTAGGGGTTATCCGTCCATTTTTCTCCGGGTCTCACATAAGTACGTTTTTCAATTACTTTTCCATCATTCGGGCAAAGATATCTATTCTTATAAAGTGGTTTTCCCTCAGAGACAAACTCTTGAACAGTCTCCATGTAGACCGCATACCCGCCCGACTCGCATTTGGGGCAATGGGAACATGGCAGAGTGGTGGTGGTTACCCTGAGACCCGGTAATGGAGTCGTTGGGACCGCTTCCAGGGTCTGTTGGACAACTGGGGCGGCCGAGGTGGTTGACGTCGTAGAGGAAGTGGCTGTGGCTTTGGTTGCGCTAGGGCCGGTTGTTGCAAACTCAGTTTTTGTGGTGATGGCCGGTCGCGTGGCCTGGCCGGTGGTGCCTTGAGTCACATAGTCATAAGCCAGGAATGCCCCAGCCGTGATCATGGACAGAGCCAAGAACAGAACAATCAATCGGGGGACGGAAATACTCTTGTCGAGAACTGGACTTTTTTTTATTTCTACTTCCTCAGAGTCTGGCGCGGGAGGCACAACCGGCTCCGTTTGCCGGCCAGGCGGAGAGATCATAGATTGGGGCCCGGCCTCTGCTTTCGCGAGCGGTTCCGAGCGGACTTCTGGTTCTTCCTGCTCCTCCACCTCATCCGGGTCCAGGATAATACCCTTTTCTGCCGCCTCATCCAGCTTTCGACCGGCTTCGAGCAAGATCGACATCAGATCGGTCGTGATGGCCGGACCGCCCGGAGACTTTCGATTTTGTGTCTCCAGGTAGCCTTCCGGCCAGGAGAGTATGATGTAAAGCGCCTCTTCGCCGGTTCTCGATCCAACCACGGCATGCGTGATTCTGCCGGCGTCGACGAAGAGGTGGCCGCTCCGCTTTCCTCTAGTAATACGCACCGAGGTGGTAATTTGAGACTGACAAATCATTTGAATCAGATT